>JAPLLG010000005.1 GCA_026387665.1 Nitrospirota bacterium | reverse complement strand
CGCGCGCAAAGTACCTGGCGGCTTTTTTTAAAATGTCGCGCTCCTCCGTGACCCGCGCCAATTCTTGCTTGAGGCGGGTCAGCTCTGCGGCCGGTTCCGCTTGTCGACCGGACCCTGGGAAGGCCCCACCATGGGCGGCGACGTCTTTCTGCCATTTGTAGAGCCGATTGCGGGGAATGCCGAGTTCGCGGGCGATCTCGGCGGCCGGGCGTTGGCCGGCGTTGAGCAGTTGGACTGCCTGTCGTTTAAACTCGGGCGTGAACCGTCGTCGTTCTGCCATATCACACCTCCGTGGGGGCGTATCGTGCCCCCTTTTGAGGTGTCCGTCAAACCCGGGCTAGTTCAGTATGCCCCATTCGTCTCCCTAACGGTGGCGAAACGGTATCATGCAGGATATTTTTGTCGATCCCCTCGTTAGAGGGGATCACGTAAATACGTGTAATTTATTTAGCTCAGTGTCGTTTGCTCTGCAGTGTGGGGGGTGGTGCCGAAAACTGTTTGATGTAGGCCTGCTCGGTGGCTTGATTTTGGAGAAGCATTACGGTCGGCTCTGTGGTATCAGTTTCTCCAATGCTTCCCTTAATTCCACAGGGTTGGCGCCCCTTGCTCGAAGAAGAGAGGCGTAAGTCCTACTATCGTGAGCTCGATGCCTTTCTTGAAAAAGAGCTTGCTGATGGGCAGGTGATCCTGCCGGCTCGCGATGATATCTTTACTGCGTTAGCCTCCACGCCCTATGACTCGGTCCGAGTCCTGCTCGTCGGCCAGGATCCCTATCCGACTCCTGGCCATGCCCATGGGCTCTGTTTCTCTGTGCAGCCGAATGTTCGGCCGTTGCCCCAATCACTCCGAAATGTCTTTCGGGAGCTCCATGACGATGTGGGGTGTCGGATTCCCAACAATGGATATCTGGAGCCTTGGGCGAAGCAGGGAGTCCTCTTGCTCAATACGGTCCTCACGGTCCGGGCTGGCCAGGCCAATTCGCATCAGGGACATGGATGGGAGCTATTCACCGATCGCATTATTGAGCTAGTGGCCGCGAAGCAGACGCGGGTGGTCTTTGTTCTCTGGGGACGTCAGGCTCAGAAGAAGCGGGCCTTGATTACGCAGTCGCAGCATGCCGTGGTTGCAACGGCTCATCCCTCTCCTTTGTCAGTCAGGAAATTTTATGGGTGCCGGTGTTTCTCGCAGATCAATCGCGACCTTGCCGAGGCGGGGATGGCTCCGATTGACTGGCAGATTCCAGATGTCTAATGGGGGCGTGAAATGTGAGACGTGAAACGTAAAACGAGTGGCATCCGCAGATCTGCGGCCTTGCGGGACGGCATTTTTGAGCATCCTGTAGGAGTGTTTCTTTCTTTTGTCTTCCTCTCAATCCTTTGTTTCATGCGACAGGGGTGAATAATTATTGATCCATGATATCAATCTGTTACGGACTATTCCTGTCTCGCTTCCGTTGACTCATGGCTCTGCGCCCTGTAAGGTGAGGTACGACGTATTGAGCCACGCCGACTGTCCCATCTCTCGCACTGCACTCCATCCACGTTTCTGTGCGTCTGATTCTCCGGTCTCCGCCGCTGCTACGCCAGAGTGCCCAGTGTTTGCCGCATATGTTGTGGCCCGCTATTGTTGTCTCCTAGAGGCAAGGTAGTTGGAGCCATGAGATGCGCGCATGGGGCATTCCACATTTACGGCTGTCAGTACAATCATGTCTGAAAGGAGTGCCAGATGAATCAAGAACAATTCAGCGCATTTTGGACCCAACTGAAGGCACCACTCAAAGCGAAGTGGGAGAAGATTACGGATGCGGATCTTCTGGAGATCCAGGGGAACCTGGTCACGTTCACTGCCGTGCTGGCGAAGCGATATGGCGCAACCCAGAGTGGCGAGGTCAACACCTGGGCCAACCGACGCTACTCCCATTGGGCAGGGAACTATACTAGCGCGTACGCAGACCCGGTGAAGAAAGTAGCTTGACGAATCGCCCTGGTTGATCGCACAGAGAGAGGGTGCCTGATACGCAGGCCTATTCATCAAGATCGCAACATCGAAAACCCTGACGAGGGAGAGGAAAGGATCGGTTTATGAAAAAGATTGTGATCAATAAGAGCTACGATAAGTTTTCGGTGAGTCACCAGGCATTTCTACGATTGCGTGAGCTGGGCCAGCCGGACGCGCTCAAGGAAACGGATCCAGGAGCCTACTGGCCAGAGGCGGCGACGCCGAGAGAACCGAGCCTCAATCAGTGTGGAAAACTGATCCCGCGCGATGACCTGAAGTTGGTCCAAGTCGTGGAGGAACTCGGTGCGGCTGCGAATGGCCATGGCGCAGAGTTGCGGGTGGTCGAGATCCCGGACGATGTCCAGTGGGAAATTACCGCCGAGGGTGGGATAGAGCACGTCAGCGAAGTCCACCTGACCTGGGCGTAACAGCCTGAGATCGAGCGCCTGCCTGCATGGTGGTGATGACCAGTGCGGGTGGGCACCTCGTGCTGACGGTTTCTGCTCACGGTGAATTGAGCGTTTCGTGAAGATCCGATAAGCGAATGATGGATTCGATCCGTCGCGAGTAAGGATCAGAACGGTTCGAGTTGAGACCTGCCGAGTGAGACTTTCCAGCTGAATTCAGCCAGGACTACTGCGAGTGACTCCACAATAGGTTGCTAGGCCTTCTCAGGCAGGCGCCCCTGCGCGACGTCCTGTGACCCATCCAGCAGCAACTTTGCTCGTTGAAACGCGTTGGTTCTGGCTTCCCATTCCGTATTGTAGCCCTTCGACGAATCTTGACCATGAAGGCCTCCATCGAGATGGCTGGACCCAGGAATCGTAAACTTGCACAGCCATTTGCCGTTTTTGATCTGGTTGGTGACCAAGATCACTTTCTGGCCTTTTGAGTAGCAAGTTTCTGTCATGGGTGCTCCGACTCAAGCTAGCTCTAACAGGATGTCGAAACCGTATAGGTGCTGATGTCGCTTGGCGCGAGGTTCCCAGTTTCGTAGGCCTCGCGCCGATTCGCTAGGACAGCTTGATAAAGCGATCTGCTGCCAACACGCTCTGTAGCGACTGTGTGACCGCGCGGCGATAGGGCGCCTTCTGTCGCAACATAATGACGAGTTCTTCATCGTCGATCAGAATCGATAAGTCGTCCTCGGTCACGAGCTGCCGATCCGGCGCCCCGATATTCATGCGGTATTGGGTCTTCCCATCAGGATTTCTGTTGGGGCCGGTGACGATCTCGGTGAGCCCATCGATAAATCCGATATGTCCTTCATGCCGGTGCTTGACCTTCGTGCCATCAGGGATGCGGACCCAGGAGGACTTGGTTGTTCCTGTCTGTACGGGCTTCACGGTATTCATGGTCATGGTCTCTCCCTGTAATCCGATACGGAGTGAAGAATATCTGCCGGGTCTGTATCGCCTGCCTCGCCATGACGGAGAGGCGGCAGCGTCTTTCTTTGTAAAAGCCTCAATCAAGAACGAGATGAGTCAGCGCACTCTTGCCGGATAAACAATGGAAACGTGACGCACGATCGCCTAAGGGCATTGCTGTCACGAAAGGAACCATGAGGGAATGCATAGTATTTCTGGTTCAGCATATGGTCAATATCGTACCACAGGCACCTCCGCCATAGCGAACAGGGCGGCGACCCCCCTGGTTGGCCATTTTTGTCCTATGTGGCTGGTTGGGGATCGGTCGTTCCGGCCTTCGCCAGGCAACAGTGCTTATATTTTTTGCCGCTGCCGCAGGGGCAGGGTGCATTGCGGCCGATCCCTTGGCGGCGTCGTGGCATCAACGGGAGCAGCGATCCTGTGTCTTGGTGAAACAGGTCCCGGAGCATGGCGTACAAGACGGGATCCCGACGTTTCAAGAGCTCGGGGGAGGTAAAGAAATACTCCGCCAATACTGCGAAGAATTCATGTTCGTTTGTATAGGCATAGGAACTGACGTGGGCGCGATACTTCAGGGGACGGGCCAGTTCCCTGGCCACATACCGCACCCATTGTCGGACGACTATCCAGGGTACTTCCGGCGGGAGCCCGTACTCACTCGCTTCCTTCTCGACCAGGTGCGCAAACTCATGGACCCCCACATTCTGCTTGCCTGATTGATGGGCGAATCCAGCCAGGAGGGCCGGTTTTGACAGAATCATCACTCCGCTCAAATGGTGTAGGCCTACCATGCCGAGAATGTTCTCATCGGATCCTCCACGGCTTTGATAGGCGTCGTCGAACGCATCAGGGTAGATGAGTACCTCGTGGAGCCGATGGTATTCCCAATCGTGGAACCCGAAGATGGGGATGGCCGCACTCGCCGCCACCAGCACCCGAATGGTCTCATCCACCTCCGTGCGAATGCCCGTGATCCGGACCTCGTCGAGAAAGATCTGCACCAGTTGCCGGAACCGCGCCTTCCCCACATGATCAAGCGCCGCGAAGAATGCGACGTGTGTGCGAAGAATCTGTTCCCAGTTGTCAGGAAACGGCTGCTGTACGATCGTCATTCGCCGGAGGCATCGCTGCCGTACCCCCCAGTAACTGAGCGGACTGAGCCCCAGCAGGAGCCAGAGAGGGGGGAAGAGCCAGCCTAGCAAGCCGGCTGCCCAGGCGACTAGCCCGGCAGCTACAAGGGCCTGCCGTTGATTCCGGCTATTGGCTTCCGATGTGACAATCATCGTCGCGCGCTCCAGTGTCAAGATCCTGTCCGAGCCGGAATTCTACTCCGGATGAGCATGTTCTGGCGATGAGTCCTTTCCAGCGGGGGGAGGGACATCATCTATTTTTGTCTGGCAAGGATGCTATGATCGCTGTTGCGTGGCAGGCTAAATATTCATCCATACTGTTGAGAGGGGATCATGGCCATGAATCTAACGTGTCGTATCATCGGCATCTCTTTGGGCATCGTCTTGTGTGCTGGGGCCGGCTTTGCTGCAGAACCGGCGGAGGTGGAAAAGTTCGTGAAGGCCCGCATTGAGATTGGCGAGATGATGACGAATTACTTTCAGGGTGGCGAGCGGTTCAAGGAAGGGCAGAGGCCGTCGCCTGAGCAGATGCGTGAAATGGGCGCGGATATCAACGCGAAGCTCGGCAAACTCTTGGGGCAGTATGATCTGACGGTCGAGGACTACAGAAAGCGGAGTCCAGAGGTCTTCGCCGATGAGGCGGCGGTCAAGCGCTATCTCAACGAGCATCAAGACTTAAAGGCACGGTACGATGCGCTCCCCATGGATCGGATGGGACGAGGTGCCAGCGGGCGGGGGTACTAGTCGTTCTCCCTTTGCGTACGTGGCGGGACGAGCGAGACTGGCCGTTCGTTCTTGGGGTTTTTCATATGGAGCGTTAACGGGGGCGCTGCGATGAAACAGGGTTATCGATTGATCATTGTCGATAAAGATGGTGTGTTGGTCTCTGAGTTTCAACTGACAGAGAACGCGTTAGCGCAGCCGGATAGATTTGTCGCGGGGATTCAGTCCGCGATTGAGCAGGTCGAAGAGGAGGAGTCGTGAGTCGGGCTCTGTTTGGGCCGGCAACTGATTCACGTTGCGATTGACGCTGACGGGTTTGATGGACTGGCGTTACGGTGCACGCCCCATCCATTATATTGGAGAACGGGATGATCATCACAGATGCGGAATCGGCTGATATCTCCACTCCCACAGGGCCCATGCGGACGTATCTATTTCGGCCGGTGGCTGAGGGGCGGTATCCTGGTCTGGTGTTGTTTTCGGAGATTTTCCAGGTGACGGGGCCCATCCGGCGCGCCGCAGCGCTGCTCGCGAGCCATGGATTTGTGGTGGCGGTTCCTGAAATTTACCACGAACTGGAGCCGGCCGGCACGGTGCTGGCCTATGATGAAGCCGGAGCTGCGCGCGGCAATCGGCACAAGACCACGAAGGTGCTGGCGAACTACGACAGCGACGCGCGCGCGGCGCTGGATTTTCTCCGGTCCCTACCCTCTTGCACCGGTAAGCTGGGCGTCATGGGAATCTGCATCGGGGGCCATTTGGCGTTTCGCGCAGCGATGCAGCCTGATGTGCTGGCCGCCGCCTGTTTCTACGCGACGGATATCCATAAGCGAGGCCTGGGCGAGGGGATGCATGACAACAGTCTGGACCGGATCGGCGAGATCATGGGCGAGTTGCTGATGATCTGGGGGAGGCAGGACCCTCACGTCCCACGCGAGGGACGTGCGCTGATCTACAAAGCGTTGGGTGATGCTGGCGCGCATTTCCAGTGGCATGAGTTCAATGCGGCGCACGCCTTTCTTCGCGACGAAGGCCCCCGCTACGATCCGGCTGTGGCGCGGATCTGTTACGACATGGTGGTGGAATTGTTTCGCCGCAAATTGGGAGAAGGCGACCGGCGCGTTGCGGCCACGTCCACTGAGGCCACACATTAGCGTGGCCGTTCCCTGTCTTCCATTAATTAATACCGCTTGACCGGGCTCTTGACGGCGTCTAGCATAGAGGTGTGCTGTGTTGAGCCTCGCTGACTGCTCTATCCCTCGCGCCTCCGACTTTTCCCTGCGCGTTTGATTCCCCAGTCTCCGCCGCTCCTGTGCCGGAGTGTTTCTACAGTGCTGCGATGAATTCGTGGGTGTGATCACCGGGATCTGGCCGAGCCGGTTCCTGGCGGTCACTGGAGTTCGCGGAGATACGCGGATTCCTCTCGATAGCCCCCAACTGATGAAGGAGTGATACGGTGACACCAGAAGAACAAATTGCGAAGATGAAGAAAGCGATCACTCAGGCCTTGAAGGTGATGGGGGATCGCTTTGGGTCGACGGAAGCCGACGTGGCGAGGGCGATGGATGAGCTGAAGGCGTCCATGCAGGCAGCCCCAGCCGCAACGGCTCAGCCTCCTCAGGCTCAGGCTGCTGTGGCCGTTGGGGCGTAGGGTCCGTACGAACGAGTGAGCCGCACGATCATGGTTGTGAGTGATTGACTCGCCGGCGTTTGCGCCATCACGGTGCGGGCGACGGGCGAATCCTCTTCCATCAATCGCTGCTGATAACGTGCGCTAGGGGGTAGGTGCCGCTGTGGCGGCCCATACTTACCAAGAAAGAGGACTGCCATCATGCCGGACGATGCCAACAACAAGAAGGTTCATTCTGTAGCCAAGCCGGTCGGTGCAGCGTCACGAAAATCAGCCGATGCCGACCTCACATGCAGTGAGTCGCAGCTTGAGGATCTCTTTGCTGAGGGCGAGTCCAGCAAGCCGATGAGCAAGAGCGACAAGGGCCTTCATCCGAAACGCCAGCCGAAACATTAGCGGTAAGCGGCCGTGGGTGAGGTGCGCCGGTTTTTCTGCCCAGCCGCATGACGCTGATCCCCCTCTCTGCGGACCCCGGAAGCACCATGCAAAGTGTTCCAGTCGAAGCTGCGGGCCTTGCGTCATCCGCGTCCAGGATGCTGGTGAATCTTGGCCTGGTGGCGGTGGCGGCGATATCGATGCCACGACAGGGAGACCGACATGACTGACCACAGGACTGCTGTGAAGCCTCGCTGGCCTCTTCCCTCCCACGACTATTGGTCCACCCCCTTCGCTGAATCGTTGCTGCAACATCTGGATATTTCCCCTGGCGCGTCCATCCTCGATATCGCCTCAGGCCACGGGATTCCGGCCTTCTATCTGGCAGAGCAGGTGGGGCCAACGGGACAGGTTCTGGCTCTTGATCTCAGCCGGCGGCAGGTCGAGCGCGCGCGAGCGATCCAGGGAGACGCGCTTCCCTGGCTGCGGTTCGAATGTCTGGATATGCGGGCCTTGCCTTCGCATCTGCCCTGTTTTGATCGCATCACCGGCAACCTCTCGGTGATGTTTTTCCGTCCCAACCGTTTTGAAGTCATCCAAGGATTGCTGGCGCATCTCAAGCCCGGAGGCCAACTGGTGCTGACGTTCCCTTCGCTCGGCACGTTCGATTCCCTGTGGCGTCGGATCGATCAGGAAATGGCTGTGCGTGGTCTCCTTGCGGAGCGCCGCAAGCTAGAAGCCTATCTTGCTGAACGACCGTCAGCAGCAGAGGCGCGGGGGTGGCTGGAGCGGCTTCATCTTGGCCGCATTGCCGTCACCGAGTCTCCGTTGGAGGTAGCGTCTGGCGCCGGTCCTGTGTTTCTCCACCACCCATTGCTCCGGGGCGGTTTTCTGGATGATGCCTATGAATGTTTCGGGGATCAGGGGTTGGCGGATGAGGTCATGACGAAGGTATCGCAAGATATGGGGAGCTTTGCGCCGTTGATGGCACAGCGCTGTGTCATGTCCGGATGGAAGATCTAGCCTGATGCAGGGAAACCCCTCACAGCGCCGTTCTCGGTTCGTCGGAATCCTCGGTCCATCCCAGAGGGCAGGTCTCCGGATTTGACTCGCCTGCGGCCTTGCTGGGTGCCTTATTGAGCATCCTGCTGGAAGGCCATTCTGTTGTGCTGAAAGGGCTTTGGCTCAGCCTGCTAGGGTACTTGCCTTGGAATCTAGACAATTCCATGAAGTACTCACGCCGTTGCCTATAGCGTGTGAGGCATCGAGTGCCCACGTTGAGAAGGGTACTTGTTATGTTTGTATGAGTGTGACCGCTAGACGGGATTTCGTTCGTTGTGACGAATTGAATAGGGGGAGCTGGGCTATAACAAAAAGGGGCGCTTCGGATGAAGCGCCCCTTCTGCAGCTTGTGCTGGTTAGCGCTTCGTTAGAAGCGGCTGCGACCGCCGCGATCGCCACCGCCACCACCGCCACCGCTACCAAAACGACCACCGCCACCGCCGCCGCCGCCGGTGCGGGGCTCTTGGGGCTTGGCTTCATTGACAGTCAGGGGACGGCCGTCCATCTGGGAGCCGTTCAATGCCGCAATCGCGGCCTTGGCTTCTTCCTGTGTGGCCATCTCGACGAAGCCGAAGCCTCGTGATTGCCCGGTGAACTTATCCGTGATCACACGCGCAGACTCGACGGTGCCATGCGCGGCAAAGAGGGTGGTGAGCTGTGATTCAGTTGCCGCATAGGGCAACCCGCCGACATAAAGTTTTGAACCCATGGGGGTTCCTCCTTCTGAAATTGATATTGTCTGCGACTCGAGAACGAATACACGAGGGGAAGGAACGGGCCGAAGACGCGAACAATGGAGCGGCTTGGGTCGAACTTCCGATCAGATTCTCGGCAACAACAATATCGGTGATGGGCCGTTCTATTTGCTGTTTCATGCGAGGCCCGCCGCATGAGACAACAGCATACTAACAGAGGTGTCTATGAAAAGCTATAGCCCCTGGTCATGCTGAATTGTAGGGGTCTAGTAGGGCAGGGTGAGAGTCGGCTGGTTGAAGATCGAAAGCTGGCGCTGGAGTATTTACTCGTCCGCTCTAGACATCTGCATTGCCGGTGGGGCCGGGGCCGTGCCAGATCAGGTAGGGGGGCTTTTTCATCGTCTCAGCTGAGCGGGGGTAGAGGCGTTGGGCGTAGTTGTAGGCGTCTTCTTGCGCCACCAGGCAGGTGGCTGCGTCCAGGTGGTTGGAGACGACGCGGAAGGCCCCTCGGTCATCGGCTTCGATAGTTGCCATATAGAGGGCGCAGGAAAAGCTTCCTTCTTTTGAGCAGGCGGTGCTGATCAAGAGGTGTGATCCGTCGGGAAAGGTCATGATCGGGTCGAGGTTCGTGCGGCCCATAGCTAGTTCTTCTCCGTGACGTGTGTAGGGTTCGCAGGCTGATTGTTCGATGTTCTATCAGGCAGGCTGGTTCGCGTAGGGCGTCACATAGAGCCTGAGGAGGTGGCCCTCCCATTCGGTGCCTTCAAGAGCGCTCACGGCGCTTACGGCCTGTTCGCCGGATCCCATTTCGACGAATCCGTATCCGGCTGACTTGCCCGTATGTTTGAACCGGACGACGTAGGCTCTGGCAACCAGGCCATAGGAGGCGAAGAGCCCGCGTAGCTCACAGTCCGAAACCTTGTCCGGGAGCCCTCCCACGTATAGAACCCGCTTCCCCATCAGCTTCCCTTCGTGACCTGTTAGTTCGTCCGAGCGAGCGGGTCTTCGACATACGAGCCGGTCCGCAGCGATGTCGCAAGCCCCAGTGAGGCGAGCCCGAGGATGAGCCATTTCGAGGGATCGAAGTGGTACCAGTTGGGACCGTTTCGGAAGTCGGTCGGATACATGTGATGGTAGTTATGGTACCCCTCGCCAAATGTCACGAGGGAGACCAGCCAGCTATCCCGGCTGGAGTCGGAGGTGCCGTGCGGTTGTCGTCCCCACAGGTGGCAGACGGAGTTGATGCAGAACGTCGAATTCAGCACGGCAAATGTGCGGCCCAGGCCGGCAAGGAGAAAGCAGCCGACTCCACCCATGAGGCCGTTGTGAAGAAAGCCGATGAGGAACGTGCCTGCCAGTCCTGAGAGGACCAGGAGGGGGTAATGTTGATGTTGCCAGATCGCAACGGGGTCGTTTGCGACGCGCGTCGCATATTTGGGATCGGCGTATTTGTCAGGGGTGAATAGCCATCCGCAGTGGCTATGCCAGAATCCCAGCTGCGCATTGTAGGGGTCCTTCTCCTCGTCGCAATGCGCGTGGTGGCGTAGATGGTCGGAGGCCCATTTGATGGCGGAGTTTTGCAGGGCCCAGGCGCCTGCGATCAGGAGCGCACCCTTGACCCAGTTGGGACAATCGAAGCTGCGATGGGCCATTAGTCGATGGTAGCCGACGGTAATACCCAGCCCGCTGACGACGTAGAGCAGCCCAAAGAGCGACCAGTCTAGCCAGGTATAGTGATAGAGATATCCATACAGCGGGACCCCGATCATGGCACCCATGGCAATGGCGCAAAAGAGGATGATGGTCCAGATCTTGTTGTAGCGTCGGCTGATCGCGATTGGCATGCCGGTCGGGGTGAGGGCGATCGTCGGTGAGCGAGGAGTCGTACGTTGTGGGGGCGTCTGATTCATAGGGCCTCGTAATCCCGGAGGAGGTTCGTATTGTGGCCGTAGTCGCCATTATACGCTGCATGTCGATTTGATCAAGGTCTGCACTGTTGCGCCGGATGTGCCGCTCGTGAGACCGGACAAGGTCCTGCGCGGGATAGCCTGCGCAGCTTGGCGCTTGCCCCGAGAGGCCTCTGTGCCGAGCAGGGCGGAAACTAGAGCATCGGTCGCGCAGGATCTAGAGGGAGGGAAGCGAGGCGCGAGGGATAGAATAGCGACCGGCCTTCATCCGCCCTCACCATAGCATAGTTTCGTTGGGATAGCGAAGCTACGCGTCTTTTATGGCCGCATCTGGTCCAGATCACAATCACAACTGAGAGTGTTTTTGCTTAAGTGCATCGAGCGGCGCTCTTTTTTCATGAAAGTTGACGCCAGGGGAGGCATGCTGTACGATGATTTTTACATCGTAGTCGCAGTAGTCCGGCGGCGCGGCTGTATACACCATAACGGACTTCGCGATCGCATCGCGACCAGGTCCTATTGGAGTGGATGCCTTCCTGGTTTCTCTCCCCTCGGCTCTCTGATCCCGTCTTAATGCGATCACACTGAAAGGATAGTGCAGTGGATACCTCTGTTCACACGAGTTTTCACACCCTTGGTTTGTCTGAGCCGCTGTTGCGGGATTTGACGGCAGCGGGTTTACTGGTTCCGACTCCCATTCAAGCGCAGGCCATTCCCCCAGCTCTTGAGGGCCGGGACGTCATTGGTTGCGCGCAAACCGGCACCGGGAAGACCGCGGCGTTTGTGGTGCCCATGATCGAACGGCTGTCGGCCCTGCCGAAAGGGCATCCGCAGGCGTTGATTCTTGCGCCGACCCGGGAATTGGCCTTGCAGATTTTCGATTCGATCGAGAAGCTGGGCCGGAGCCACAATATCTCCGCGACGGTCATTGTCGGGGGGAGCGATATGCAGGCGCAGATCAGGGGGTTGCGTCAGCGGCCCGACATCCTGGTCGCCACGCCGGGGCGCTTGCTGGACCATATGTGGAACGGGACGGTCAATATGCTTCCCATCAAGATTCTGGTGCTGGACGAAGCTGACCGTATGCTCGATATGGGCTTTGCGCCACAGATCAATCAGATCCTTGACGCCTTGCCGCTGGAGCGACAGACGTTGCTTTTTTCTGCCACCCTTCCGACCGATGTGACCCGTTTGGTTCAGGCGAGCTTGAAGGATGCGGTTCGTGTGATGGTGACGCCTCATTCGACGACGGCGGAAGGTGTCACGCAGGCGGTGCACTATACGACGTTCCATGAAAAGACGAATCTATTGGTGTCGTTGCTGGGGGTGGAGCGAGGAACGGTTCTCGTGTTCGCTCGGACCAAGAGCCGGGTCGATCGACTCGGTCAGACGTTGGAGCAGGCCGGTCACCGCGTTGCGGTCATCCACGGCGATCGAACGTTGCCGCAGCGCCTCCGCGCGCTCGACGGATTTAAGCGCGGGCAAGTGAGGATTCTCGTCGCAACGGACGTCGCAGCCCGCGGAATTGACGTGGCGAATATCGGCCATGTGGTGAATTACGACTTGCCGAACTCTCCGGAGGACTATATCCATCGTATTGGACGGACAGCCCGGATGAAGATGACCGGGCGAGCCACCAGTTTCGTGACGGCTGAGGATCATGATCAGCTGCGTGCGATCGAGACCCTGTTGGGGCATGCTGTGCCGTTGGCAGAGGGAAGCCCGTGCCCCGGTGATCGTTCCCCTTCGAGGGGAGGGGCTGATCGTTCCAGGGGCGATCGTCAGCGGTGGGGCCGTCCAGGCGAGGACCGACGCCAGCAACAGTCTGGCCCCGCCGTGCCTGAGGGAGCGTAGGCTTCTCAGGCGAGAGGGGTGCCAGGACTCAGGTGTCTGATGCCGACGATTGAAAATGATTTGCTGGTCTCGGTAGAGGCAGAGGGCCTGGTGCCCTCGTGAGGCTGATGGTTGTATCGCCGCGTGGTTGCCCTCCACGCGGCTGGCCTGGTTTCCCGTCGAACGATTTGTGAGGGCGGCGTCGGTTGGGCGTGATGTGATGCGCGGGGCCTGCCCTCACATCATCCTTAGTAGAGCGGTTCTTGTGGGCCCCACTGAAGCCCTGCCAAATCCGGATCTTCTCCTCCCTCGGTGTTCGAGGGGCGATCTGGCTTCTCGGTCTTGCGCTGTTCCCGCTTCGCGTCTTTATCGCGCCGCTGAATCTGTTTCGCTTTCTCGCGGTCTCGTTTTGCGATGGTTGTTTTTCCTGCTCGTCCGATGGTGCCCTCCTTTGCGTGGCGACTCGTTGTGAGGCGCCTCTCGCGTGCCGTTAGATTTTATCCAGACTATGACGACGGTTCCGTCGCTCCACGACGTCGCTTGGTCGTTGATTCTGGAGCATGCACGGTGGTCTTTGCTTCTCGCTCAGCCGTGCGGGAGCGAGTGCCCTGACCGAACCCTCGGCTGGCCATATTTGATACTTGTTTGCGGATGTCCTCCATCGAGGTCGTCAGGCTGGTATCAAGCGGCATTGGGAGGCCGAGCACTTCCCATCGGATTTTTGGCTTCCGCGTCGCCCGCGCTCGGTTCTTCCTCGTCTTGTCGGCTCGCCACCCAGTGGATAGCTTCATCAGTGCTCCTTTGTAGAACCAGGCATCTCCACCGTGGGAAAACGTGTGATGGAGATGAGGGGGTCGGATAGAAATGCCGAAATCATTCCGTCCATCTGTCTGCCAGGCATCCGAGCACAGAATATGATGGAACGTAGGAGCCGCACGTCCTGATGATGCAATCGCGCTGAGATAAGCGAGTGAGATGGGGCTGCGCGATGACCTAGTGCTGACTCGTACGATTGAACAGATTACCATGAGGGCAATCTGTAGTCAAAGTAGGGTATTTAGCTAGGCACGTAGCATGACATTCTTTCCATGTCTTCCTGGCCGTTCGAGTGAGTGTGGGGGCAGTGACGTCCGGCTTTTGTCTGCTCGTGACTTGGGCGAAAGGGGGAGCTCAGGGCAGTTTGTTGAGGGCCGGTGTGATCGATCGAAACGAAGGTTTTCGTAGGTACCGTGAAGCCGATTATTTGATGGCCACGGCTTTGACTTCTTTGAGTGTGGTATAACCCAGGAGGGTTTTTTGCACTCCGTCCTGCAGGAGGGTCGTCATGCCGTCCTCAATAGCCGCTTTCACCATCTCTTCCGTGCGGGCTTTTGTCTGAATTAAACGTTTGATTCCGTCTGATCCCAGCAGCAGCTCGTGCAGCGCGACCCGCCCCTTAAAGCCAGAGCGATTGCAGGTTTCGCATCCTTTTCCGCGAGCCAGGAGGAAGGTCTTGTCCTGAGGGATGCCGAGTTTGTCCCAATGTTCCGGCCCATAGCCCTGGCGGATTTCTTCATATTCTTCCGGTGTCCCGACATACTGCTCCTTACAGTCTTTGCAGATTCGGCGAGTGAGGCGCTGGGCCAGGACTCCCAACATGGCATCGGCAAAGCTAAACGAGTCGCAGCCCATGTCGAGGAGCCGGGTCACGGTTTCCACGGCGCTATTAGTGTGGAGGGTGCTCATGACGAGGTGGCCGGTCAGTGAGGCTTCGATGCCGATTTCAGCCGTTTCTTTATCGCGCATTTCACCGACCATGATGACGTCGGGGTCGGCTCGTAGGAACGCACGCATGGCTGCGGCAAATGTGAAGCCGATCTTCGGCTGCACTTGAACCTGGCGGAGTCCGTACTGGGTGATTTCGACCGGATCTTCCGCTGTCCAAATTTTAAGGTCCGGCGTATTAATGAAGCCGAGGACGGAGTGCAACGTCGTGGTTTTTCCCGATCCGGTTGGCCCGACGCAGAGAATGATGCCATAGGGTCGTGCCGCAATCTCCTTGATCGCGGCGAGATTCCGTGCGGAAAACTCCATTTTATCGAGTGGCAAGGGCTCACTGGCGGCGAGCAGACGCATGACCACGTCCTCGTTAAATCCCGCGGTCGGAATCGTGGCGACACGCAACTCAATATCTTTGTTTTCCGACATCTTGAATTTGATCTTGCCGTCCTGAGGTTTGCGGCGCTCGGCAATGTCGAGGCTGGCCATAATTTTCAGACGCGAGACGATGGCGCGCCGATAGCTGGGGGGGATCTTCATGTATTCGAAACAGTCGCCGTCGACCCGGAACCGGACGATGGTCTCGCGCTTTTCACCGTAGGGTTCGACGTGGATATCGGAGGCGCCCTGTCGGTAGGCATCGGCGATGATCTGGTTGGCTAGTCGCACGATGGCATTGTCGTTTTCGTCGAGTCCGCCTCCGGCATCCTCCGACGCCTCCTCTTGGGCCTCGTTGGCTAGTTCGCCGAGGATGTCAGAAACATTTTCATCCAGCTTTCTGGTGCTGTTGGGATCTCCCGGTCCTGGTCCCTGTCCTGTGGCGGCGGCGAGGAATTGAGCGATGTCACGACGGAGGCTGATGGCAAAGCGAATGGTGAGGCCGGGGAAGGTCCGCTTAATGTCGGCCACGCGATCGAGATCGCCCGGGTCATCCGTTAAAATCTCGATGGAGGTGCGGTCCCGCTTGAGGGGCATCCAGTGGTTCTTCTTGAGATAGTCGACATTCAGATTTTTCAGGAGTTCGATGTCCACGATCGTGCGATCGCTGTACTCGATGTAGGGACATTTGTAGAACTGGGCGAGCGATTTGCCGATCTCCAGCTTTGGGATTTTATGTTTCTCAATCAGGATGCTGTCGAAGTCTGAGCCGCCCTTTTTGGCTTCAGCCAGCGCGTTGTCCAATTCTTGTTGGGTGATGCGGTTGTTTGTGAGCAGCAGATCGAATTTTGTCGGGTTCTTTTTTGTGGTCTTGCGGAGATTGAAGAGGGCGATGCCGAGGGCCTTCGAGATTTCCGCGACGGATTCTTCGTCTTTTCTGGTGAAACGTGCGCCGCTCTTTTTGTTGAGCAGTTGGAGGACGCCCATTAAATACTTATTTTCCGCCACAATCGGGTAGGTCAGGACCTGCGTCGTTTTGAATCCGGTTCGCTTGTCATAGGAGGTGTCGTGGAGGAGGGAGGGATGGACGCCTTGCAGCTCCGCGAGATCATAGGCATCGGCGATGTTTACCGGGCGGAGATATTTTGCACAGAGCCCGGCCAGGCTTTGTTCCGTGATGGGAAGACGGATTTCCTCGACGCTGTCGAGGTGCGGGACCTTGGAGAAAATTTCTTTTTTGTCCGAATCGAAGGCGAAGATCGTCAGGTCTTCGGCGTCGAGGAGGCCGAGTATTTCTTTACGCAGGTCGAGGAGGATATGGTCAAGATCGCTGGTCGCCAGGATTTGGTCTGTGATGCGTTTGACATTCTCGGCGAATGCCACTTCCTGTTGCAGCCCTTGAAGGTTTTGGGTGACGGGCTTGGTCTGCATTCGGCGAATTCCCGCAGCTCACACACAATGGTTAGGGCCCGATTCGAGCGCGTGAATGGGCGCAGCGTTCGCGACCACATTGGTTTTACTGTGGAGGTCAAATGCCAGTCTAGCTGATCGCGAAGGGAAGGCAAGGGAAAGGCAGTTTTAAGCCTAGGGCTTCCTGCGCAACGGCAGGGAGACGGAATGGGAGGGCGGTCTGGCTGTTAGCTCGTTTGAGCGCGAGTGAGATGGGCTACGACTTGGGCTGGCGGCAACTTGATCTTGACGCCGTCTTTTCTGGTCTTGACCTCCACGACTCCTTCGGCGAGGCCCTTGTCTCCGACGACGACTTGGAAGGGGGCTCCCATCAGGTCCGCATCGTTGAACTTCACGCCAGCCCGTTCATCCCGATCGTCCCAGAGCACTTCCAGTCCTGCCGCCTGCAGTTCCGCGTAGAGTTGTTCAGTGACTTGGGCAGTCTGGGCCGATTGGGTCAGCGGGAGGAGATGCACATGGAAAGGCGCGATCGGGAAGGGCCAGATAATGCCTTTTGCGTCGTGGTTCTGCTCGATTGCCGAGGCGGCGGTGCGTCCGACGCCGATGCCGTAGCAGCCCATGACGGCCAGGCATTCTTTGCCCTGCGCGTCCAGGTAGGAGGCCTTCATGGCTTCGCTGTACTTGGTGCCGAGCATAAAGACATGCCCGACCTCGATGCCTTTCGTGGCTTTGAGCGTCCCGTCTTTCCTCGGTGAGGGGTCTCCCTCGCGGGCGCTGCGCAGATCGGCAAACTGCTCGACCTGAAAATCGCGTTCCCAGTTCGCATCGATATAGTGCGTGTCGAGCTGGTTGCCGCCGACGACGACGTTGCGCAAGGCTTTGATCGCGTGATCGGCAATAATCCGAATGTTTTTCAACCCGACGGGACCGGCAAACCCGACCGGGGCGCCGGTAACTTGCTCGACGACGGCGGGCGTCGCGAGCGCAAGCTCCGTGACGCGCAGGAGCCGCTGAACTTTGATCTCATTGACCTCATGGTCGCCTCGCACCAGCACGGCCACCGTCTCTTTTTCCGTCGAATAGAGGAGCGTCTTGATGAGGTGCGAAGGGGAGACGTTCAAAAACTTCGTGACTTCTTCGACGGTCCGGCAGCGTGGCGTCTGCACGGTCTGCAGGGGGCGTTGGGCTTCGGTGTCCACCTCGGTCGGGGGGAGCACTTCCGCTTGCTCGACGTTGGCGGCATAGGTGCCGGTATCGCTGTAGACGATGGTGTTCTCGCCGGTCTCGGCCAGCACCATGAACTCGTGCGAGGAGCTGCCGCCGATCAGGCCTGTGTCGGCTTCCACGGCGCGGAAAGTGAGACCGCAGCGCGTGAAGATCCGCTGGTAGGCATCGTACATCTTCTGGTAGCTAACCATGGCGCTCGCGGGGTCCTGGTCGAAGCTGTAGGCGTCTTTCATGATGAACTCGCGTCCCCGCATGAGACCGAAGCGGGGGCGGATTTCGTCGCGAAATTTCGTTTGGATTTGATAGAAGTTCAGCGGCATCTGCCGATAGGAGCGGACTTCGCGCCGGAAGAGGTCGGTGATGACTTCTTCATGGGTCGGCCCCAAACAGAACTCGCGATCGTGGCGATCCTTAAAGCGGATCAACTCCTTGCCGTAGAAATTCCATCGGCCTGTTTCCTGCCAGAGCTCGGCGGGGGAGGCGATCGGCATGAGCAGTTCTTGGGCGCCGGCCCGGTTCATCTCCTCACGAATGATCTGTTCGACCTTTCGGATGACCCGGAGGCCGAGCGGGAGGTAGGTGTAGATGCCGGCTGCCACCTTGCGGATCAGCCCGGCCCGAAGCATGAGCTTATGGCTGGCAGTTTCGGCTTCGCCCGGTTCTTCCCGCAATGTGGGGATTAAGACTTGAGAGGTTCGCATGGTTGTGTGAGAAAGGTCAGAACGTCATCAAGTCCGAACGTCTGCAAGAGAGGACTGGTTGTGCCGACATGACGACGTTCGACCTTCAGACTTTCCGGCTCATGGCCTAGTGGGAGAAGATCCGTTCAAGGTCGTTCCAGAACGCAAAGATCATGACGCCCACTAATAGCACGAGGCCTGCCTGTTGCGCTACTTCTCTCTGGCGCTCACCGAGGGGTTTCCGGAGGATGGCCTCGATCAGGAAAAACAACAGATGGCCTCCGTCCAGAATGGGAATGGGGAGCAAGTTGAGGACGCCCAGGTTGATGCTCAGGATGGCGATGAGAAAGATCACGCTGGAGGCCCCTTGCGATGCGGCTTCTCCTGAAATATTAGCGATTGTCAGCGGGCCGCCGATATTCTTGCTGGAGATGTCCCCCACGATCATCTTGTAGAGGCCGATGGCGGTCAGCTCGGTCCAGCCCCACGTCGCTTTCAATCCGTCATAGAGAGAGAGAAGCGGGGTGCTGGAGCGCATGATCGAGCGGCCCGGTCCTGAAATGCCGATCTTGCCGACCTCGACCGATTGACCATTGACCGTCGCCTTCTCTGTAGAGGGCGTCATGGTCAGTGGCACGCGGTGCCCCTCCCGCAAGACCTCGACGTTCAGCTGTTGGCCTGGATGTTCTTTCACGATCCCGGTCATCTGCGACCAGGTATGGATGGCTTGGCCCTCGATGGAGACCACATGGTCCCCGGCTTGAAGGCCGGCTTTGGCTGCCGGAGAACCCTGCACGACCGATGTGACCAGCGGCGGTGTCTCCTCGACGCCCAGGTAATAGCTTGGCTCCTGCGCCGAGGCCTGCGGTCCCGGGGCGGTGGTGGGCGTGACCGTCATCGTTTTGACCTGTCCGTCCCGTTTGACCTCAAGGGCCAATGCCTGGCCCTTGCTCTTCGCCACGGCGTCGAGCAGCTCAGTCCTGGTCGAAATCTCCTGTCCGTTGACTCGGCTGACGCGATCGCCGATCTGGAGGCCTGCCGTATCGGCCGGAGAGCCTGGGACCATCGCTTCGATATCGGGGGTCAGGTCTTGGAACGTGGGGACGAAGAGCGGCGCGCCGGTTGCGAGCCATGCGGAGAAAATGACATAGGCCAGGATGAAGTTAAATCCTGGCCCCGCTGCGACGATCAGGACTTTGCCCCCTAGGCGTTGGTGCGCAAACGACCGCGCGCGATCCGCCTCTGTGGTCGCCTCGGTTTCGTCTTCACCGAACAGTTTCACGTAGCCGCCGAGCGGAATGGCGGAGAGGAGATATTCGGTTTCGCCCAGTTGGCGGCCGAAGAGCTTCGGGCCGAAGCCCAGCGAGAACTTGAGGACCTTGACGCCGACCCAGCGAGCGGCCAGGAAATGCCCGAGCTCATGGAAGGCGACGAGCACGCCCAGGACGACCAGGAACCACCAGGCTTTCTGCAAGAGCAACCAGAGCGTATCGGGGGACCAGATGAATGCCATGAACAAGGTGTATGCTCCTTTAAAACTAGCGGGCCAACGCCGAGACTAACGATTCGGCTTTCTCACGAGCCCAACGATCCGCCTCTAACGCCTCTTCCAACGTATCCACGTCTTTAAGGCTGTGAGCGTCCATCGTGCTGCGGATAATCTCCACGATATCGGTAAATCGGATGCCACCCTTGAGGAACGCATCGACGGCGATTTCGTTCGCGGCATTCATCGTGGCCGGCATCGTCCCGCCGATCCGCAGAGACTCATAGCCGAGTCCCAGGCAGGGGAACCGATCGTGATCCGGCTTGCAGAACGTCAACTTCGCGATCTCGGTCAACTCCAGCGAGGGAAGATCGAGCGGCAGGCGCCCCGGGTATTGCATCGCATAGGAAATCGGGGTGCGCATATCCGGCAGTCCCAACTGCGCGATCATCGAACGATCCTGATACTCTACCAGAGAATGGATGATGCTTTCCCGATGGATCATCACTTCGATCTGAGACTCCGGAATATCGAAGAGCCAGCGGGCTTCGACGACTTCGAGCCCCTTGTTCATGAGGGTGGCGGAGTCGATCGTGATTTTGGCGCCCATCTTCCAATTGGGGTGCTGAAGTGCCCGCTCGGCTGTGACGTCGCGGAGCTCCTCTTTCGTCAGGGGCCAGAGGGCTCCGCCGGAGGCCGTGAGGATCAGGCGGCGGACATCTTCTTTGCGATGGCCTTCCAGCGATTGGAAAATCGCACTATGTTCGCTGTCGACCGGGAAGATGCGCACGTGATGTTTGCGCGCTTCCTCCTGCATCAGTTTTCCCGCCATGACCATTGGTTCTTTATTGGCCAGGGCGATTTGCTTGCCGCTTCGGATGGCCGCCAGCGTGGGCACGAGGCCGGCGCCGCCGACGATCGCGGAGATGACCAGGTCGGCTTCTGGCGCAGAGGCGACCTGACTCAGGCCTTCCGGTCCATCCAGGATTTCGACGGACAGTCCGGCGCAACGTTGCCTGAGTCTGGCGGCAGCGGAGGCATCCGAGAGGGCCACGATGCGGGGCTTGAACTTGCGGATTTGCTCTTCGAGCTTTTCGTCATTGCTGCCGGCGGTCAGCCCCGCCACGCGGAATTCTCCGGGGAACCGGTCCACGATATCCAAGGTGCTGGTGCCGATCGACCCGGTCGATCCAAGGATCACGATCGTTTTCATAGCGGCGTCCTCATTCGATGATCCGTAGCCGGCTCACCATCGTTACATAGTAGTAGAAGGCAGGGGCTGTGAACAAGAGACTATCCAACCGGTCGAGCATGCCGCCATGGCCTGGCAGGATTCCGCCGGAATCTTTGATGCCGACGCTACGCTTCATGGCCGATTCGGTCAGATCGCCCCAAAGACCTGTGATGGTCAGGAGGGTGCCCAGGACCAGACAGTCAAGCGCGGACAGCTCCTGGAGAAACCACCAGCGAATGATGTACGCGGCGATTATCGCACCGATCAAGCCTCCCACCAAGCCTTCGTAGGATTTCTTCGGACTGATCGTGGGAGCCAAGCGGTGTCGTCCGTAGAGGGTGCCGACATAGTAGGCGCCGGTATCGGAGGCCCAGGTCACGAGCAGGAGAAAGAAAATGAGCCATTCACCCTGAGGGAGCTGTCTCGTCATTGAGAGCGGGCCAAGCGTGAGTCCCAGGTAGAGCACGCCGAACAGGGTCATGGCCCCATCCCTCAAGCTCTGCTCGAGGGGTGCGCGGCTGAAGAGGGGGACGGAAATGATGCCGATCAATGTGGCAAGGAGGCTCGGCAGGATGATGTTCGGCCAATGAGCGCCGAGAATCACGGCTGCGAATCCTGCCAGGCCGATTCCGATCAGCCAGGACTGGCTGCGGTCGCTGAAACACAATCGGTAGAATTCGAAGAGGGCGAGCGCTCCCGCCAGCACCACGACGCCTGAAAACACGAGGGGCGGGAGGTAGCGAATGACGGCATACAGCAGGGGAGCCAGGACCAGGACTGTATAGATCCGACGGGGGTCGAACCGGGCTGCCGCAACCGGCGTTGGGTGAGTCGGCTGTTGGCCGGTGTTCGTTGTTTGCATCTGGAGGTTCAGATCGACCACTATGAGGAAATCGTGCTGCTGAGGACGCGACCGAATCGCCGCTCGCGGCGCTGGTATTCCAAGAGAGCCAGCAAGAACTCGCGGCGACGGAAATCGGGCCAGAGGGTTGTCGTGAAATAGAGTTCGGTATAGGCCAGTTGCCAGAGGAGGAAATTGCTGATGCGGGTTTCGCCGCTGGTGCGAATCAGGAGATCGGGATCCGGCAGCCCCTGGGTATAGAGGTGTTGCTGGATCAGTGCCTCATCCACCTCGCCCGGTTGCAGTTTCCCCTCTTGCGCGTCACGCAGGATTTCCCGCACCGCATCGACGATTTCTGTGCGGCCACCGTAGCTGAGGGCGACTGTGAGGTGGAGTTTGTCGAGGTGAGCGGTCGCCTGTTCCGTGCCACGGACCCATTGGATGGCGGAGGCAGGGAGGTCTTCGAGCCGTCCGATCGTGCGAAACCTGACACCCTGTTCGATGAGTTTCGTCCGTTCCTCCGCCAGGAAGTATTCGAGCAAGCCCATGAGCGAGGATATTTCTTGAGCGGGGCGGTTCCAGTTTTCCTGAGAAAACGCGTAAATGGTCAGGGCTTGGATGCCAAGGTCTGAGCAGGCCTGGACCATTTCACGAACGGATTTGATCCCTTCCCGATGACCGGCAATGCGGGGGAGGTGCCGTGATTCTGCCCAACGACCGTTGCCGTCCATGATGATCGCCACGTGTTTCGGCAGGAGGGCTGGGTCGAGCTTGGAGGCCAGCTCTTCGGCTGACAGCTGGTCCATGGCCGATGATTCGTTTGTACTCATAGGGTGTTGCTGGTCACGATCCTTCATCTTGGAAAGTCTTACGGTAGGCGAGCAAAGTTTACTGGTGAGCAGAGGGAAAGTCAAACGAAAAGTCCTGTAAAAGCGACAAGTTGAGCAGGTTCGCATTGCGCCTGCGGAAAGGGATCGGCTATACTTCGTCGTCTATCTGCATGCCAACCGAGTAGGGATTCTCGAACCATGGGTGAACTTGTTCAGCTCGCATCTTTTGGCCTGACCGAAGGCGAAGTGCTCTCGGCGCTTGGTCGGGTCAAGGTCCGTGATGTCGATTATGCCGACCTGTATTTTGAGTCTTGTGTGTCCGAGTCCGTTTCGATGGAGGAGTCGCTCGTCAAACGTGCCACGAAGAGTGTGTCGCAGGGTGTGGGGGTGCGGGCGACGGCGGGTGAGAAAACTGGCTTTGCCTATTCCGACGAGCTGACGAAAAAGGATCTTGAGCTGGCGGCCGATACGGCCCGCTACATTGCCAATTCGCCGAGTGGGGCTCAGGCCGTTCCTGCGCCGGTCCGTCAACGTCCGACGCGCGATCTCTATCCGGTTGAACGGGTACAGGTTGAAGTCGCCACGGCGGATCGCGTGGCCCTATTGAACGCGATCGATGCCGAGGCGCGCCGGTATGATCCGCGCATCAAGAATGTCATGGCCTCGTTTAACACGGAATATAAAGTGGTGGTGGTCGCCACCTCGGACGGCACCTTGATCGGGGATGTCCAGCCGCTATCGCGGCTGCAAGTCACCTGTATTGCCGAAGAGAAGGGGCAACGCCAGTCCGGTTCATTCGGCGGGGGCGGTCGTGTCGGGTTTGAGTTTTATCATGAGGGCGACCGGCATTTACGATTTGCGCGGGAAGCGGCCCGTGAAGCGATCCTCAACCTTTCTGCTGTCGACGCGCCGGCCGGTGTCATGCCGGTCGTACTAGGCGGAGGCTGGCCAGGGATTTTGTTGCATGAAGCCATTGGTCATGGATTGGAAGCAGACTTCAACCGCAAGAAAACCTCGGCATTTTCGAACCTCCTCGGCAAACGGGTGGCGTCCGATGTCTGTACGATCGTCGATGATGGGACTCTGCCGGGGCGGAGGGGCTCGCTCAATATGGATGATGAAGGGACTCCGACCGGTCGCACCACGCTCATCGAGAACGGGATTCTGCGCGGCTACATTACCGATAAATTGAATGCGCGACTCATGGGCATTCCCGTAACCGGCAACGGGCGGCGGGAAAGTTACCAAAGCGTGGTGCTGCCGCGCATGACGAATACCTTTATGTTGGCTGGGACCTCGGATCCCGAGGAGATTATCCGTTCGGTCGATCGTGGCTTGTATGCCGTGTCGTTCGGCGGCGGTCAGGTGGACATTACCAACGGCAAGTTCGTGTTTTCCGCCAGCGAGGCCTACTTGATCGAGGGGGGGAAGGTGACGAGGCCGGTCAAGGGCGCGACCTTGATCGGCAGCGGCCCGGAGATCCTCACCAAGGTTTCCATGGTCGGGCATGATCTCAAGCTCGACGAGGGGATCGGGACCTGCGGCAAGGACGGGCAATCTGTCCCGGTGGGCGTCGGTCTGCCGACCATTCGTATCGATGAAATTACCGTGGGCGGGACACAGCGATGAACCAGCAACTACAACAGCGCGACGGCTATAGCCAGCTGGCCTTGGATCTATTGGCCAAGGCGAAGCGGAGTGGGGCGACGGAAGCGGACATCATTATTGCCGAGGGCGACACCTTTTCGGTGCAAGTCCGGTTGGGCGCTGTCGATCGGCTCACCAAGGCGAGGGAAAAGCATCTTGGCTTGAGGGTCTTCGTCGGGAAACGTTCTGCCAGCACCTCCACGTCAGATTTTTCGGCGGATTCCTTGAACGCCCTCGTCGCCGAGACCTGTACCTTGGCGAAGGCCGTCGTGGAAGATCCTGTCTCTGGTTTGCCTGAAGTGGATCAGATGGCGGGGGAGAGACCGGATCTGGACCTCTACGATCCGACCAGACTGAATACGGAGCAGCAGATCGATTTGGCCAAACGGGTCGAGGCTGCGGCCATGTCGACAGACGAGCGAGTGACGAATTCCGAAGGGGGCGATTTCGACTCCTCCTCCGGGCGTGTCGTACTGGGTAATAGTCACGGATTTCTGGGTGAGTACCAAAGTTCCAGTTTCTCCATGTCGGCTTCGCCTGTTGCGACCGATCCGGAAACCGGGGCCATGCAGCGGGACTCCTGGTACGATGTGCAACGGAAATTTTCCAAGTTGAATTCTCCTGAGGCTGTGGGACTGGAAGCAGCCAGGCGGACGGTCCGCAAGCTGGGCGCGAGGAAAGTGGCCACCCAGCGAGTGCCGGTCGTCTTCGATGCTGAAATGGCGGGAAGTCTGATGGGGAATCTCTGTGGCGCCGTGTCTGGCTATTCCCTCTACAAAGGCGCCTCGTTCCTGGCAGGCCAATTAGATAAATCGCTGGCTCCTGACTATGTGACAGTCTATGACGATGGACGAATCGTCGGAGGCTTGGGCTCCCGGCCATTCGACGGAGAAGGGCTGCCGACCAGAAAGACGACCGTGGTGGAGCGGGGCGTCCTGAAGAGCTACCTGCTCGATACCTATTCCGGGAGAAAGCTCGGGATGGCCTCGACCGGGAACGCCTCGCGCAGCGTCGGTGAGAATCCATCGGTTGGGCCTACGAACTTTTATCTCGCGCCGGGGACGAAGACGGCGCAAGAGATCATCCAGACGGTGAAGCAGGGCCTCTATGTCACGGACCTGATCGGGTTCGGCATCAATATGGTGACCGGCGACTATTCCCGTGGGGCCTCCGGCTTTTGGATCGAAGGTGGCGAGCTGGCCTATCCCGTCGAAGAGATTACGATCGCGGGCAATCTGAAAGACATGTTCGCGGGGATCGAGATGGTCGGCAGCGACCTCGTGTTTCGCGGACGCATTGCCAGCCCGACGGTCAAGATTGCCGAGATGATGGTCGCGGGGAGCTAGGAGGAGCTATGGCCGAGTCGATCAGAGAATCGCTGGTCCAGTATTCCAGTGACCAGGTGACGATGCGGGCCTATGTGGCGGCCCCGCAGACGAAGGAACGACGCCCTGCGATCATCGTGATTCAGGAATGGTGGGGGCTGACCGACCATATCAAGGACGTAGCGCGCCGCTATGCCGCTGAGGGCTATGTGGCGATCGCTCCGGATCTCTACTCGCGGCTGGGTTATGCCCTCACGACCGATCCGGGCGAGGCAGGCAAGCTGATGGGGACGCTGCAGCAGGAAGACGGCTTGAAAGATTTAAATGCCACCGTCGCCTATTTGAAGTCTGTTCCTGAAGTCGATGCCGCTAAGATCGGTGTCACAGGGTTTTGCATGGGAGGGGGCTATGCCCTCATGCTGGCTTGTGTGAATAGGGACATCAAGGCCGCTGCGCCGTTCTATGGGCAGGTGCCGAATCCCGATGCGCCCCTGCAACAGCTGTCGGCTCCTGTGCTGTATTTCTATGGAGAGGAAGACGGCTGGATTACCAAGGCGGATGTCCAGCGACTCGCGGCAGGCCTCAAGAAGTATCATAAGTCCGGTGAGATCAAGGCCTATCCCGGCGCGCCCCATGCGTTTTTTCGGGATACGGATAAGACCGTGTATCGGCCTGAGGCGGCTCAAGACGCTTGGATTCGCGCCACAACATTTTTCAACCAGTATTTGAGATCGTAGAGGAGTCACCAGCACCATGCCGCTTGATGTCGAACTTGGAAAGACCATGCTCCAGTTGATTACGTCGCGATACGACGACCGACATTGGCGCAAGAAGATCGAGAAGACCCTGGGGTTGCCGCAATCCGGCGTCGGGGATCCTTCGCAACAGCAGATTTTCATGTATCTCAAACTCGGGCTCAAGGCCTATAAATCCCGCCGTGCCGATCCGGACTCCTGGATTGTCGGAGGCTATGCCACGAAGGAAATCGTCGAGCGGGCGAAGTTTCAGCCCCAGGTGGTCGGTCCCGACATCACGAAGGACGAGGTGGCGTTTCTCGGCATCGATCCGGGGAAAGAGATCGACGAAGCCTGGTGGGACGAGATGCTGGTGTCCTGGTTCGATGTGCCGGAAGAGGAACAGCCAGCAGAGGAGTCAGAGGCGGACTCCGAGTCAGCTTCTTCTGCCAAGGCAGAGAACGTATAATCATTTAGGCCATGATCCGAGTCTGTTAGAACAGCTCCATTTGGTCCGGACGCGATAGCGCGATGTCCCGGTTGGGAGCTGCGGTCTGAGTGGCCTGGGGCTTGCCCTGCTTTACCTGGCGGTCGAGAAGTTCCCGTAGTTTTTTGAAGTCCTCACGAAGCGGCTCGAGCATGCTGCCCTGGTGCAAGGCTGCGGCGGGATGCAGCAGGGGAAAGAGGACGAAGTCTTTCAAATAGAACGCCTGGCCCCGCACCTTCGTAATTCCCACCTTCCGCTCCAGCAGGGTTTGCGTTGCCCAATTCCCCAAGGTGCAGACCAGTTTCGGGCGGATCATGGCGATCTGTTGCATCAAGAACGGCTTGCAAGTCTCGACTTCATCCGGTTCCGGATCTCGATTGTTCGGCGGGCGGCATTTGATGACGTTCGCGATGTAGATGTCGCTGCGTGACAGTCCTGCCGATTGCAGCAGGTCGTTCAAGAGTTTGCCCGCCGCCCCCACGAACGGCTCCCCCTGCCGGTCTTCGTGAAAGCCCGGTGCTTCCCCCACGAACATCACGCTCGCTTGTTGGTTTCCCACGCCGAATACCACTTGGGTGCGGCCTTGCTGCGCGAGTTTGCACCGTTGGCAGTTGTGCAGCGATGTGGCGAGGTCTTGGAGCGTCATGGCTTGCCTCACGATAATAATGTGGAATTATTTTATGAAGGCTTCTGAACGCTTGTCAATCGCGGCCTAGGTAGGGGTCGAAAACGCAGGATGCTCAAAAAGTATGGCCAGCAAGGCCGCAGGCGAGTCGAACTCGGAGGCGTACCTCAGGGGTACGTTGAGGATTTCGATAAGCCGAGAACGACGCTGGCGGACTTTTTCAGCATCCTGCTAGCGGAGGCCGATGGCATCGGCAGAACGATTGCCGCTGACAATGGCGCTTTCAAGGTTGGGCGGCCATCCTGTATCGGTCCAGGCACCGGCCACGAGCAAGTTGGCGATCGGGCTGCGCTGGATGGGCCGGTGGGGTTTGGTGCCTGGCCGGAGCGAGAGGACGGCATGGGGAATCGTTCGTCGGCGAGTTGTCGCGATCCTGCTTCCGGGACGGAGGAGTCCCAAGGATCTGAGCAGGTCAGGAATCAGCGATTCAAGGTCTTGGCTCAGTTGAGCCTGTGCGAACCGGCTGTCGGTCGTGACAAGAGAGAAGCTGGTGCGATCTGGTCCGCTTCTTGTGGCGAGTACCGAGTGAAAGACCGTGTCGCCTAATAAAATAAGACGAGGGGAGGCACAGGGTTGTTCCGTCTCCGCCAGGATGGTGGTGCTGTCGGATGACTGCAATAGTGTGAGTTGCTGGAAATAGGCGTAGCGGGTCAGCCATCGTTCCGGAATTAAGGGCGTCAGTTGCTGCGGGGATAGGGCTGTGATGTACCAATCAGCCTGGAGCAGGGAGCCATCCTTCAGCAGGACGCCGGAGATGCGATCTCGTTCATGACGAAGCTCGATGGCTTCAGTCTTGCGCAGGATGGTGGCGCCGGCCTTGGTCAGAGCCTGGATGATCGGGTGCACGAGGCAGGTTTGCGGAGAATTCTGCAGGATCAAAATACGGCTATCGGAACGAGTGTTCAGGAACAGGGGTCGCACGGAATTTACGAAGGCCTCGGCGGACAGAGTGCAGAGGTCGTTGCCGGTCAGCCATTGCGCGAGAGGATTCCAGACCACACGACATGTCTGTGTACTTTGCCCGAGCGTCGCGAGCCATTCGTCGGCGGTGCGTTGCTCCAGGTCGGCAGACAGCAGCTCGTCGCCCTCCCACAGCCGTTCCAGCCAGGATGCCAATTGCCATCGTTCGTTCCAGGGGAGGCCGGTAAATCTCAGGAGGCTCACCCAGGTATGAAGGGGAGCAGGGAGTCTGGTCCTGGGGTAACGGATGAGCGCGTGATCGGGGAGACGAAATTCTAGCGGGATGTCGATGGGGACAGGCTGCGGCGAATTGGCCTGGAGGGAGCGCAGTAAGGCTTGCGTGTCATGATGGCAGCCAAGGAGGGTGAAAGATTCAGGTTCGTCGTGAGGCTGTCCGCCGGTGGTGGTGCCTTCCAGGGGAGTGGGCTGATCGACGACGGTGACTCGATGCCCTTGACTGGCGAGGCGGTGGGCGGCGGTGAGGCCGGCTAGGCCTCCACCAAGAATCACAACGGACTGAGCGTGTGGGGCTGTCACGAGAATCGTGAGCGGAGCCAGACTCCGGCAGCCAGGGCCAGCCGATAGGTTGTGGAGAGCCGGACGCGCGGGCCGAATATCCGATGCTCCGGTTTCTCGATTTTTTTCAGGATGCGAAAATACACTGCCCGCATAATTTCCGAAACGGTCAGCGCTCGCCGGTCTTGCGCCGGTAGGGCCTTGAACGCCGCCTGCGCTTTAGCATAGTACTCATGGGCCTTGGCCGCTTCGAAGCGGAGCAACGTATGGAGCGCCTCATTCTCTTGTTGCTGGAGAATCATCTTCTCGGTGCAGCCGAATTGTTGGAGGTCTTCCTGCGGCAGATAGATGCGGCCCTGGGCCGCGTCTGTCCCGATGTCCCGCAGAATGTTCGTCAGTTGGAAGGCCATGCCGAGACTGACGGCGTAGTCTTGCGCCCTGGGCGATGTCGGCCCGAAGATATGGAGGCAGATCAGGCCCACGACCGACGCGACGCGATAGCAATAGAGCGAGAGGTCTTGCATCGAGGCGTAGCGCGCCGCCGAGAGATCCATGCCCACGCCCTTGATCAGTTCTTCGAAGTAGGCTCGCGGGATGGACAGCTCTTTGACATGGTGCGCCAGACTGATGGTCACAGGGAAGGTCGGCGTCCCTTCATAGGCGGCTTGAAGTTCATCCCACCATCGCTGCAGTTCCTTGGAGGGATTGCTGCCCGCCGGAGGATCGTCGACGGCATTGTCGACCTCCTTGCAGAACGCGTAGATCGTATACATGGCGGCGCGCCGTTTTTTGGGGAGGAAGAGGAAGGAGTAATAGAAATTGCTCCCGCTCTTTTTGGTGAGGGTCGTGCAGTAGGTTTGCGCTTTCGCCGCGGAGAGTAAGGTCATAGTGCTCAGTTCTTATGTCTGTGGCCACAAGCGTTCACGGAGTTCGCTGAGGCGAATCTGTGAAAGGCTCTGGGCGACTGCATGGGCTTCATGCAGATCTTGGATGGTGTGGGTGTTCGCGACGGCGAGGACTTTCATGCCTGCGGCCTTTGCGCCGCGCAGGCCCGGGATGGAATCCTCGATGACCAAACAGGAGTCCGGGGCAATGGTCTGATTCGGGCGTTGTCGATTCAGGGCAGCCAGGGCATGGAGAAAAGGCTCCGGGTCCGGTTTCCCCTTGGTGACGTCCTCCGCGCCGGTGATGTGGAGGAAGGCTTTTCGGAGCCCCGCCTGTTCAAGGATGAACTCGATTTCATGGCGGAGCGCGCCGGACGCAATGGCCAAGGGATAGGTGGCGGCGGCTTCGGACACAAACTCGCGCACACCGGGGAAAATGACCAGATGGTCCTTGACCGATTCCAGGTAGGCCTGTGCTTTCCGTTGCATCAGCGGCGCGAGGACCGAGGGGTCGGCAGGACGTTGGTGGGCCGTCAGCGCTGCGATAAAGCAGCCGCGATCGTCATAGCCTAGATAGTTGGCGTAGTAGTCCGATTCGGTCAGGCTGATGCCGATTTCCGCCAGCGTCAGGCGAAAGCCGGCGAAATGGAGGGGCTCGCTGTCCGCGATGACTCCGTCGAAGTCAAAGATGATTGCTGAGAGTGTGTTCATGAGGCTTGTATCGATAATGTGGGCCGGTCTGCGCGAGCAAACATGTGAGGCTTAGCGTTTCACTCGAAGACGTTTCTCCGATACCCAGCCTTTGATTCCCTCGTCGGTGCGCACCCAGTACATCCAGCCGCTTGGTTGGAGGTCGCCGTCCAGGACGGTCATGGCCACTCCCGCGCGAACGAGTGGCCCTGGCTTGGTGCCGGAGGCATCTTCGTATAGCAGAATGCTTCCGCCTGGCGTATTCGGATTTGCTGTGACGGTCACTTTCTGTCCTTCGCCGAACAGAGGGGCAGGGAGGGGCTCGGCCGGCGTAGCTGATTTTGCTGCGACTGGGGGGAGAACGGCTGTCGGGGCTGTAGGGGCCACAGTTGTGGCGGGAGTGCTCGTCTGGGCCGCGGGGGCAGAGACTTCGTCATTCGGGCTTGGCGTTGTTGGGGGCTCTGGTGCAGCCTCTGGCGGAGCTGGAATCACGAGCGCCGGAGGCACCGGTTTCGGCTGCATGGCCACTGTCGGCTGTGGCGCATGTTCGCCCAGGTAGGGGTTCAACCAGGCTGCCAGCATCTCCGGCTTCATGACGGCCAGGTAGGCCATGCCGACGAGGAGCAATAGCAAGATCCAGAGGATCGGGCGGCTGCCTCCTGATTTCTTGTGGGGAGGCAGTGGGCCGGTTGCTCTCGTGGCGGTCGTCTGATCGAGCTCCTCTTCCGTAAACTCCAAGTCCGGGTCCGGTTGGCGGGCAAAGAGGAGGGTCCAATGAAAAGGATTCCCGACTGAGGTCAGGTTCCCAACGAGCGTAGCCATCGAGCACCTCCCTGCTGAGCGATCCAATTACGCGTCGGTCAATTAAGCTTCGAAAATACTTATCATCATCACCCAGTGCTGTCAATTTTGCGAGGGCTTGTGCCCGTAGGAAGCCGCTGGCTAGCAGGGTTGCGAAGGATGGCACGAGAGAACTTGTTGTTCCCGGCTGCCGGACCGGAAGACGGTGAGGCCTTTGCATCCGAGTCGGTAGGCGAGGAGAAAGGCCTCCGCCACCTGGGACCTGGTCGCCGTAGCCGGCAGATTGATGGTTTTCGAGACGCCGCTGTCGCTGTACCGCTGAAACACCGCTTGCATCCGCACATGCTGTTCGGGCGAGACGTCATGCGCCGTGACAAAGAGCCGTCGGAGCTCTTCCGGAATCGACGTGAGCTGTTGAATGGAGGGCTGAGCCGCCAAGTCGGATTGGAGCCGGTCGAGGTCGAGTCCGAGTGCCTGCGCGCGGCGGATGAAGGCTGAATGTTGCGAAGTGAGGACCACTCCGTCCATGACGCGGCGGGAGACCTGGACTCCGTAGATCGGTTCAATGCCGGGCGAGCAGTCGGCGAGGAGACTGATGCTGCCGGTCGGTGCGATCGTGGTGACGGTCGCGTTGCGCTGCCGCTGGTGCCGGATCTGGAGTTGGCTGCCCCGATAGGCGGGAAAGACTCCGCGCGCCCTGGCGAGGTCTGCGGAGGCGCGATGGGCCTGTTCCTGAAAGAACTTCATCAGTGCCGTAGCGGTCTGGATCGCGGCGTCGGAGTTATAGGGGATGTTCAACGCGATCAGGAGGTCCGCAAAACCCATGATGCCCAGCCCGATTTTTCTCGTGCGTTTCGTCATGCGGTCGATGTCGGGAAGGGGGAAACGGTTGCGATCGATGGCGCTGTCGAGGAAGCGCACGGCGAGGGGAATGGTTTCGGCCAATCTGGCGAAGTCGATGGCTGGTTGTGCAGATGTGCGCGTGACGAAGTTCGCGACATTGATGGAGCCGAGGGTACAGGACTCATAGGGCAGTAGCGGCTGCTCGCCACAGGGATTGGTCGACTCGATGGCGCCCAGATGCGGGGTCGGATTGGCGCGATTGATGGTGTCGAGGAAAATCAGTCCCGGCTCACCGCTGGCCCAGGCCGCTTCCACGAGCCGATCGAACAGGAGCTGGGCCGGGAACCGCTTGGTCGGTTTATGGGTGCGGGGATTGATCAGGGCAAAGGTGCGCTGGCGTGCGAGCGCCTGCATGAACGAGTCGGTCATGCCGACGGAGAGATTGAAATTCGTCATTTCCTCCGGCGTCTGTTTGAGCGAGATGAAGTCGAGGATGTCCGGATGGTCGATCCGGAGGATGCCCATATTGGCGCCGCGTCTGGTTCCGCCTTGCTTGATGACGTCCGTCGAGAGGTTGAAGAGGCGCATGAAGGAAATGGGCCCGGAGGCCACGCCGCTCGACGAGGCGACCAAGTCGTTGTGCGGACGTACGCGGCTAAAGGAGAATCCTGTCCCGCCGCCTGATTGGTGAATAAGGGCTTGATGTTTGAGGCTGTCATAAATGGAGAGGAGGGAGTCTTCGACCGGGAGGACGAAACAGGCGGAGAGTTGCTGGAGCCGTCGTCCCGCGTTCATCAGCGTGGGGGAATTAGGAAGAAAGTCGCGCCGGGCCATGCAATCGTACCAGCGCTGGGCCGCCTGGGGCAGCCGGCTGGCCTGGGGGTAGAGTCGCTCCGCCTGGGCAATGTCGGTGGCCACACGCCAGAAGAGCTGCGCCGGGGTCTCGATGATCCTTCCTACATTATTCTTGGCCAGGTAACGTCCATGGAGGACGGTCGTGGCATGGTCGGACAGTTGCAATCGCGGCGTGCGCGGCGGGCGTGAGGGTGTCGTCTTCTTTACGGCCATGCCGCCATTATATACAGGTATCGGCCTGATTGAACGAGGGGCCCCGTGATTGTGTCCTGCTTGCATCTTGCTCGTCCGGTTCGGCAGAATGAGCACCCACTGGCCGACGATGATGAAATCCTATCGCGAAGAGCTCTGGTTTGAAACGAAGACGCGGCGCGCCTATCTCAACATCACGCAGCAGGTTGAGGCGGCGGTCAGGAAGAGCGGCGTCCAAGAGGGGCTCGTGCTGGTCAACGCCATGCACATCACCGCGAGCGTCTATATCAATGACGACGAATCGGGCTTGCTCAAGGACTATGACCGATTCCTGGAAGAGCTGGTTCCTCAGGGCGCGACCTACCGGCACAATGAAGCGGGCGAAGATAACGGCGATGCCCATATTAAGCGTCAGCTGATGGGTCGGGAAGTCGTTGTGGCGATTACCGGAGGCCGCTTGGACTTCGGCCCCTGGGAACAAATTTTCTACGGGGAGTTTGACGGGATGAGGCGAAAACGCGTGTTGGTGAAGGTGATTGGCGCGTGAGCCTTCGGTTATGTGATCGCTGGTCTGGACCCTGTCGGAATAAACTAGTGAATTGCTTGCTACCATAGGGGAAAGTTTGGCAACATGAGAGCAGTGATGCACGGTTATATGGTGAGGAGTGTGTTTATATGTTGAGTTGGTCTCGTCCTGACCCCCTCACGCGCGATCTCGTCCATTTGATCAATGCCCGGCGCCATGACCATGGCGATACCGATGCGGCGATCGATACGCTGCAAGCCTTCTTGGAGCAGGGACGGGAGTACGATCTCCTCACAGTGCTGGCGGCGCTGGATGAAGACATGGCGGAATGGCTCTTCGACCTGCTCGCGGAGGCCTCCTGTTCCGTGATTCTCGATGGGCCGACCGATGAAAAACTGTCCTATGCCATCATGGCGGCCTTGGAACTGCCTCTTCAAGCCAACCTGTCCCATCCGCTCAAGCTCAAGATCGATCCGGTTGCGACGGCAGATCTTCTGCATCGCCATCTGCGTCTCTCCGCCGGGACCGTGGTGCGGGTGGAGTCCCGGTTACTCACCGACTCGACCTTGGAGCCTCTCAGCCTTCAGGGTTTGAACGATCACTTGAGTTCGGTGGCGGATTCCCAGCGGACCACGTCCATTGCAGCCCGGCTCTATCCGCCGGTCGAGAGCACCGCGTTTCTGTTCTTTGAGTTGATCGGTGTACCGGATTCCGGATTGCCGGATGCGCTGGAGGATCGGCATCGCCGGGCCCTCCTCGAAGGCCTCGTGGAGCAATGTCCCGAGCTGGCTCTGGCTCCCGATATGCTTGAAGCGCCGGTCTACGCCGCCTATGCCATGTTCGACGCGCAAAACGCTGTCCGCCTCCATCGGCTGGCGGATGAGACGGCCGCAGTCTGGCGCGATCTGGACCCCCTCGTCCGTGCCCGTACGATCGTCCATCTCCATACCCAATGTGGGAACGGCGTCTACATGCCGGTCTGGACCGATCTGTTCGATCCCGAGTTGCCCGAAGACCATGGTCCCGTCTGGACCTCTCCCGATGTGTGGGTCTTCACGGCTGACTTGCCTATTGAATGGCCTGGAGAAATGCTGACCAACCGGCTCCTCGCCGAGGGTTGCACCAGGTTTGAAAACCATATCGTCGAAGCGCCAGAAAATTAAGGTCTTTCTCGTCCTCCACCGGTACTTGTTCCCCTAATAGCTCCATAAAAGTAATCAGGATCCCTAGCTCCTGCTTCACCTTAGCCATTGGATGGCACGGGTCGTGCTGTGCTGCCCTGGCTGCCTCGCCGCCAATCTGCGTGCTTGATTTCGTAGGGATGGGTAGATAGAGTTCGCCTGTGTCTAGGTATAAAAGCTTCATTAGTGTCTCTAGGTATAGAGGGACCTACTCACTGCGTTAAATGTAAAAGATGTCGCGAGGGGGTTTTTTATTTTTCGTGTGATCTGGTGACGCGATTACGTCGAGGCGGTGGTCGTTCTGTGAGAGTGATGGACGCCTGGTGCAACGTTGGTTATGTGGGCCGGGAAGTCATGGCGTCGCTAGGAGAAGGGCGATGCATGATTATCTCCACAAAGTGGAAACGTAACTGAATGAGGGGAGGTGCGCCATGAGAGTCCGTTTCTGGGGTACTCGCGGGTGCATTCCGACGCCGGGGCGGCACACGATACGGTTCGGTGGCAACACACCCTGTGTGGAGCTTCGGACCGCTGACGGCACCATCATTATTCTGGATTGCGGGACCGGCGCCCAGGCCTTGAGCCTGGAGCTCCATCGTTCGCCTCGGCCATTGAAACTCAATCTGCTTATCGGACATACGCACTGGGATGATATTCAGGGGCTTCCGTTTTTCCTCCAGTCACTCTGGCCTGATACTGACGTGAGCATGTATGCTCCAGCCGGATTTCAACGTGGGCTGGAAGCGGCCCTCGCCAGCCAAATGTGCCGCACCAACTTCTCTCCCACGCTCTGCGATCTGATGGGGCGGATCCGTTACTTCGAACTGGGAGAAGGATTCTTCCGGTTGGGGAAGGCTGTGATCGAAACCCAATATCTGAATCATCCGGCATCCGCGTTCGCGTTTCGTATCTCTGACGGAGGCGCCACGGTGGCCTATGTGTCGAACCATGAACCCTTTGCTGATCCCGCACGATCAGGTCTCGTTCATCCAGGAGACCAACGGCACATTACTTTCTTAAAGGGAGTGGATCTGCTCATCCACGATGCGCAATACAGTGATGTGGAATATCAGGGCCGGATTGGATGGGGCCATAGCCCCGCGAGCTATGCGACAGAGGTCGCGCTGGCGGCCGAAGTGGGGCGCCTGGCGCTATTTCACCATGATCCCCTGCATGACGATGACGAGGTCGAGCGCCTCGCGCTGGCGGCGCGCGCGTTGGTCACCGAACGTCAGGCTTCGCTCGACGTGTTTGCCGCAGCCGAGGGCTTTGACCTGGAGGTGCAGGGTGGACAGGTTGGGCACGAGGTCAGCACAGTGTCCGCGCTGCAGCGGCGGCCTATCGCTGGCGCACGGGTGCTCATGGTGAGTATTGATGAGACGGAAATTGGCCGCATGACCCAAATGCTTGCGGAAGACGGACTGGTCCTATTGACGGCGCCCGATAGCCACAGCGCATTGGCTTGTGCGGCAAGCCTGCCTCCCGATCTGGTGATCATCGATGCCTGCGCACCGGACGGTGACTGGGACTGGCTGATCCAGGAACTGCGTGGCAGGTTCAATGAACCGGGCCTGCCGGCCCTGGTCCTGACGGAGGGGAGCAAGCAGGATCGTGCCATGCAGCTGGGCGCGGTTTTCCATCCCGACTATGTGGCCAAGCCGTTCAACCCTTCGATGTTGCGCGCTCGTGTGAGGGCCCAGCTCTCTCGTTCGCTTGCTGCCTTTCGAAAGACTCTGCCAGGCCAAGCATTGTCAGCGGGAGAGGTTCCAGTGGCGGGGCATCGGTTTGCTGGAACCTATGAGGAGATACTGGCGGCGGTCCCGCTGTTTCACGCTCTGAGCCGGGAGCAGATGGGATATTTGTTTGCGCAAGCGACTGAGGAGGTCTACCAGTCCGGGACTGTCTTGGTCCGGCAAGGTGAACCGACGGACCGGATCTTCCTTATCCTTTCGGGCAATGTGCGGGTGGTGGAAGCATCGCTTGATGCGCCATCGGCTTATCGGTTTGTTGCGGAGTTGGGGCAGGGGGAGCTGTTCGGTGAGGTCGGGGCCTTCTTGGGAGAGATGCGGCCGACGACGGTGATCACCATGGGAAAGACCCGTTGCCTGTTGTTCCCGCCACAGCCGTTCCTGCGCACGTTGCAAGAATCGCCGGGGCTGGCCCTGGCCATGCTCAGGGCGATGGCGTCCAGGCTGGGCAGCGCGACCCGCCTCCTGGCACTCACGGCCCCGGATTCCCTGACGGCGCTGATGGGGCGGCGAGCGTTTCGCGAGCAGTATCAACGGTTGGTTGCGGGAATACGCCGGCGCGGAAGCCGCGTCATTGTGTTGGTGACCGACATCGTTCATTTGAAGAATATCAATGATCTCTTCGGCTATAGCATCGGGGATGAAGTGCTCCGCGCAGTTGCGGATGTGCTTGTCGAGTCAACCAGAGGGACTGATCTCGTGGCCCGCTATGGGGGCGATGAGTTTGCGGTGCTGCTGGTGGATGCCGGGGTGGAGCAGGTGGCTGTGATAATAGATCGAGTGAAGAACAAGCTCGCTCAGGTGGAATCCAGGATTAGTATCCCGATGAAGATCGAGTGCCGCATCGGTGTCGCTGTGAGCCACACGCCGCCTGAGACTCCCGATGATCTTTTGCGGGAGGCGGCGCTGAACAGGCATCAGGAAAAGGCTGAGCCGTTCCCCGCCGCATAGTGGCCGGTTCACAGCCTGCCGTTTCCCGTCCGTGAAGTGTCTCAAGAGGGAAGAGGGCTTCTTCGTTGTGAGGGGGGTTGGTTACTGGATGGAAGCGGCTTTCCTGAGCGGGTCTAAGAGCTTTTCGGAAACCTTCAGGCCTCCTCGCCCAATTCCCACTTCGATATCCGGTTTGGTGATGCCGTGGAAGTCGCTCCCGCCGGTTATCAACAAATCCAGCTTCTTGGCCAGGCCGAGATATTTCGCTGTCTGCCGTTTCGTGTGGGTGCTGTAATGGACTTCGATGCCGCCGAGCCCCGCGGCTTTCAGGGTCGCTAAGAGTGGCTCCAGTTCTTCTCCTACCGATGTGGCCCAGGTTGGATGGGCCAACACCGCTACGCCGCCTGCGGCCTTGATCCAGGCAATGGCATCTGCCGGCGGGGGCAGTTCCCGCGCGACATAGGCCGGGCGCCCGTTCGCCAGGTACCGATCGAAGGCATCTTTGGCGGACGTGACATAGTTCTTCTCCATCAAGAGCCGCGCAATATGCGGACGGCCGACCGCGTCCGTCCCGGCCAGCGCCTTCACTTCGTCATAGGTCACGTCCAGCCCCAATGCGCGCAGCCGTTCGATGATCTGCGGATTGCGGCTATGCCGGCTTTCGCGCAAGGTGGCCAGCCGTTGGCTCAGCTCTGGATCCTGCCAGTTTAAGAAATAACCCAGCATATGGAGCTCGTTCTCGCCTACGCGGGAGCTGATCTCCACGCCGGGAATGATTTCAATGCCCAACTCCGCTCCAGTCGCGATGGCTTCGGGAATGCCGGACACGATGTCATGGTCCGTGATGGCCAGCGTGGTCACCTTCGCCTGGTGGGCGAGCCGGACCACTTCAGACGCCGAGAAGCTTCCATCCGAGTGGGTCGTATGGAGGTGGAGATCGATGCGGCTCATGCCGATGCCTCTGGCAGGTCGCCGGGGCCTACTCGCTGGGCGACGAGTTGCGCCGTGAAGACCGAGCTTGGTCCCTGGCTGCCATCATGTTCGCCTTCGTCGTAGGACAGGACGCGGAGACCGGAGGTGAGCCGGAGCAATTCGTTGTGCGCGAGGCAAAATTCAGATCGGCGCGGATGTTTGTGCCGCAGATGATTGTCGATGGTGAAGGTTTCGTAGAGCAAGGCCCCATTCGGTTTCAGCGATTCGATGAGGGCGGGAAAGAGCGGGCGATGGAGATAGAAGAACACCACGATCACATCGTAGGTCTGCTTCGGCAACTCCGGCCACTCAGTGGTTATTCGTTCGAGATCTACTGTGTGGACGTGGAGGTTCGGAAGGTTCCGCTGCTTTGCCGTGGCTGCAAGCTCTGCCAGGGCCTGTTCATCCCGGTCGATGGCCTCGACCTGAAAGCCCTGCGAGGCGAGATAGAGGGCATTGCGTCCGGAGCCCGATGCGAGGTCGAGCGCCTTGCCCTTCGGCAGTCGGTGGAGTTGCTGAGTCAGAAAGCGGGCAGGGGTTGGTTCTCCACCTTGAATCTGGTGAGCCAGACGCGACCGTTCGAGTTGCACTCCCACCGACCTGGTGACGGGCTTCAGCGGCGGCGACAGCTTCCGCAGCCAGATCTTGGCGCGATCGACGGGAAATTCTGCAAAGAGCATGGAGAGGATTCGTTCTGCGAAGGTTTCCAGCAGCGAGAAGTCCTGCGTCGCGGCGAGCTCGATAATCCGATTGGTGACCTGCGCATAGTCGACTGTGTGCTGGATGTCGTCCGACGCGGTAGCCGGTTCAGTCTGGCAAGTCAGTTCCAGGTCCACAGCCAAAGGCTGAGGCTTCCGGCGCTCTTCCTGCGTCACGCCGCAGCGCCCCTGAAACTCCAGCCGTTCGATGATGATGGTTCCGGCCATGACTATGCGATGGCGATAGCGCCTTGAATGCTGAAGCCAGTTTTCGAGACCGTCACAGGGGAGGCGCCTGCTTCCTTCAGCTTGTCTCCCAGCCCGGATGAGACGAGCGTCTGTTGCAGACCTTCGGCAGTCTGACCGAGGAGAAAGTCCAGCCCGAGGACCGCGTAATGGAGGGGATGGCCATGAGGCCCGTCGATCCGGAAGACCTGGGCGCGGCTGGTGCCTTCTTCGAAGTCAGAGATATGATGCTTGGGAAACTGCTGACGCAGGTAGAGGCGGATCACATCGAATTTAGCTAGATTGCTCACGATCTTCCCTTCTACGTCTCACAGAGCGCTGACGGACTTTTTAAGCATCCTTCTCGCGCGAACTTTCGCTTCATCGCTCACGACGAAGCCTGCGGCATTATACGCTCGTGATCTTCCTAAAGTCAGGAGGCCATAGCGGCGGCTGAAAAGGCCCGCCAACAGGACTATTTGAAGAGACCCTTGATCGCATCAACCGCCGTCTCTGCGCCTTTCTTGATGCTGTCGGTGACGTCGCCGAGATTGAGCGGGAGCACAGATTTTTTCACGCTATCAGTGAGTTCGTCCATGATCTGCTGTGCCGCTTCGCCCGCCGTTGCGCCGTTCGATTTTTTGCCGATATCTTTCAGGTGCAGATCCGGCAATGACACCGATATCGTCTTGCCGCTGAGAATCGCCGCGCTGGCGTTGGCGGTGCCGTTCGTCATGTCGATATGTTCGATGATGAATTTCTTGCCCGGCTCCGTGCTCTTCGATCCGCTTGTGCCGTCGAGATGCTTGGCGACGTAACGTTTGATGTTGCGCTGGATCACATCGAGATTGCTCCCGCCCGATGCATATTCATAGGTAACGTCTGGCTTGACGATCGAGATCTCCTTGATCTGGATCACGCCTGTGGTGAGCGAGCCGATGTCGAGCCTCATGCTGATTTCGCCGAGCGACAGCGCGTGCTCGGTTTTGAAGCCCTTGGGGTTGCCCACCACCAAGCCGCGCAATGCCACGGAGCCATCGGCCAGCCCGATCTTCACGCTTGAGAGGGAGACCGGCACCCCGGCAATCTCAGGCCCGTAGGTGCGGATCGCCGAAGCCACCTGCGAATCCAGCGACCGGTAGACCCACCAGATTCCGCCAGCAATCCCGACCAGCACCAGCAAGACGATTCCAAATAGAATTTTCTTCATGGACATCTCCTCTGTGTCTCAGTAATGACCGTCGTTCGTGAAGCGTATCTCGCAAGGCAGCAAACACGATCGTCTGCGAAGTCGGGGAATGAAGGGCTCGGGAGTCTTCGCCTGACAGCTCAATGGGGTAATTAAGACCCCCGCTCCTTTGCGAGCCTCGTTACACAATGGTATCTATCAATTGTCGAATCGCTGTAGCCTTCCAAACGAACCCGAGGTCCGATTCAGCGTTTACGCGCCCGCTGTAGATACCTAGAAATCGCGTCATTGCACCGCCACCGACTGTTACGCCTTGCTCAGTGGCCACTGCCCCTCCCGGTCGATGAGCAATGACAGCAGAACCTGATTGGCCCTGTCTACTTCGGCAGTCGATTAGAAATACTGGCAGGCCGTTGTAGTTGATATCATGGTCGGTTGCGACAAAGCCGGTTGCCCAAACAGCGAGATAACCACCCGCGGTGAGTGCAAAAGGAAAACCAACGACACTCACTACTTCTGCCGGAGCGATCAAGATTGCAGGATCTCCAACACCCAGCGTGTATGGATAAAGCTGTATGCCATCGGTTTGGGTGAGGGGAAGGGCAACAAAGTCTGCACGTCCGCCCAAATCCGGATGTTCGATCCACAAAGGTTGATCGTTGCTATTACGCAAGGACTCAATTTTGGATATCCACTGTCCAAGGAGATTTGCTCGGTTGTGGAAAATTACAACCTCGTTGGGTATCCCGCCTGTCGATGATAGCGGTTGCCCTGTTTCTTGATGCCTCCCTGTTAGATTGTGCCGGTTTGTAATTAGGACTGGTCCTCGAGGAGCGTTTGCAACGAAGCCGGTTCCTGTACTGAGGGGCTGTCCGTTGAATCTCATCTGGATTAAGAGCGATTTTACGGATGGTTCCGCAATTGCTATTTGACGCTGTGAGGGTTGGGAGGACATGTTTTTGTGCGAACTAATCATCTAAGTAGGTTCGCTGCAGTCTTCCCGTGTAGCACGGCAAGGCGGACTCAGCAATCAGTTGTAGGCAAGTCTACTGCAAAGGTGAAGGCTTCGCTACTCCTCTCTCGGAAGGGCGGCTTCCAGTGATCCTCCATTGCGCGCGTCGGATGAGCACCTTCCGAGCGTGCGCGTTCCGCGAGCACAGAGGATTACTGGAGCCGCCCTTCCTTTTTCATTCCCATGTGTTCGAGCCTCCCCCCCCTTTCCCCTCAGCAGGGCGGCCTGGATTGGTCCCTCACCGCGCGCATTGAACGAGCACGGTTTTATCGTGCGCGTTCAGCGAGCGAAAGGGACCATCCAGGCCGCCCTGCGCCTCTATTGACTGCCCTTTCCACCGGCCCCTATAATCCCCGCCTGGGGTTGAGCCTTAACGCGCTGATTCAGCTGACAAAATGGCAGAATTTACGCATTTCAATGAATCAGGCCGGGCGCGCATGGTCGATGTCGGAGCGAAAGCTTCGACCGAACGGGCTGCCACGGCTCAAGCCACTGTCTTTCTCCTTCCCGAAACCCTCGAAAAGATTCAGCAGGGCAAGATCGCCAAGGGCGACGTCTTGTCCGTCGCGCAGGTCGCGGGCGTGATGGGGGCCAAGAGGACCCCGGATCTCATTCCCATGTGCCATCCGCTGCTGATCACCAGCGTCGATATCTCCTTCAGAGAAGAATCCCAGCCGAATCACGACGGTCTCTGTTCGATCACCATTCTGGCCACGGCCAAGACGACCGGGCAAACCGGGGTTGAGATGGAAGCGATGACCGCTGCCACCGTGGCGGCCCTGACCATCTACGATATGTGCAAGGCCATCGATCGCGGGATGAGCTTTGGCGATATTTGCTTGCTGGCCAAGTCGGGCGGCAAGTCCGGCACCTTTACTAAGGCCTAGCCATCTATGATTACCGTTCGCCTCTTCGGCATGACCAAGTCGCTTGCCAAGAATCTCAGCGAACTGTCGCTGGAACTGAACGGGGCGCGGCAGGTGAAGGATCTGGTGGCGCTGTTGACGGCTCAATATCCGCAGATCGGCGAGTTGATTCAGAAGAAGAAGGTCCTCGTATCGGTCAATCATGACATCGCCCACGAAGAGACGACGATTCAGGATGGTGACGAGATTGCATTGTTGCCACCGTTTGCAGGGGGAGCTCCGGCAGGATGTTGAAACAGTCCGCCAGCATCGTTCTCGCGTCGCTCAGAGGCTCAACGTACCGAAACGTACGCCTCGCCTCTTCGCTAGCTGCGGCCTTGCTGGGGACAAGGCGCGTCTCGGCGCGCCAGGGTTGGGAGGGTGAGAAGCTGGCCTGTTTGAACATCCTGCTGAGCACGTACTCAGTGGTAGTGGACTACGTTAGGTAAGAGGAATAAGGATGAGCGCACAGCAGCCTCTCAGTGACGATACCCAGTTTGTCCGTGTGCAGCGGGAAGATTTTTCCGTGGATGCGGAGATCAACCGGGTGCGGGGGAGTTCAAAGCGCATCGGCGGGATTTCGATTTTCCTGGGGACGGCGCGTGACCGCTCCAAGGGGCGGGATGTGGACAGCATCACCTTCGAACATTACGAAGGCATGGCGCAGAAGAAGCTCCGCGAGATCCGTGAGCGGGCGCTGAAGGATTTCGACATCATCGAAGTCGCAATCTTGCACCGCTATGGCGAAATCGGCATCGGTGAAAATATCGTGCTGATCGTGGTGGGGGCTGAGCACCGGGCGTCGGCCTTTCAAGCCTGCAAGTGGGCGATCGACGAATTGAAACAGATCACGCCGATCTGGAAACTCGAGCATACGCCGGAAGGCGAAGTCTGGGTGGAGGAACACCCCTAGAGGCGTGAGACGTAAAACGTACGACGTGAAACGTTTTCAGGTACATCGAGAAAGCCGTGGCTAACCAGTTACCAACAAGTGCTGCTCCTCTTCCCGCTGCCGATGCCTTTGGCCGGCCGCTGCGCAGTTTGCGCCTGTCCGTGACGGACCGGTGCAATCTTCGCTGCAAGTACTGCATGCCGGAGGAAGACTATGTCTGGCTGCCGCGCGAGGATGTGCTGACCCTTGAGGAAATGGCGACGCTGACCGGCTATTTCACCGATCTGGGCGTGGACCGTGTGAGGTTGACGGGCGGAGAGCCGCTGCTGCGGCGAGATTTGCCCAGGTTGATTCGCCTGTTGGTCCAGAACCGGCAGATCACGGATATCGCCCTCACGACGAATGGGATTCTCCTGGCGGACCAGGCTGAGGCGCTGTTTGACGCCGGACTGCACCGCGTGACCGTCAGCCTCGATACACTGAGGCCGGAGCGGTTTCGCCAGCTGACCCGCCGCGACGAATATGCGCGTGTGATGGAAGGCATTGCGTCGGTGGCGCGCGCGGGTTTCACCGGCTTGAAGCTCGATACGGTGGCGATCCGCGGCTTCAACGACGATGAGCTGGTGGCGCTGATCGAGTTTGGCAAGCAGGTGCAGGCGGAAGTCCGGTTCATTGAATATATGGACGTCGGTGGCGCGAACGAATGGTCGCAGCAGAAAGTGCTGTCCCGGGAAGCGATGCTCACAATCCTGGGCGAGCGGTATGGGACGATCGAGCCGATGGCTGAGCGGGGGACTGCGCCGGCACAACGATTTGTGTTGCCGGATGGGACGACCTTTGGGATTATTCCTTCGACGACCACGCCGTTCTGCGCGACCTGCGATCGCAGCCGGGTGACCGCCGACGGGATGTGGTACCGCTGTCTGTATGCGACGCAGGGCACGGATCTGCGCAAGTCCCTTCGCGCCGGCGCGTCTGCCGACGCGATGCGGGCCTTCATCCGCGCCGGCTGGGAAGGCCGCCGCGACCGGGGCGCAGAAGAGCGGAAGGCGCTTGAGCGGGACGGATTGCGTGTCGGAGGATTGATCGGGATTGAGAAACTGCGCGAAGACCCCCATCTCGAAATGCATGCCCGAGGCGGCTGACGTCCCACCTTGCCGCTTGCGCCGTTGTGCTGCTCCCTGTTGATGCCCCATGTTGGATACTGAATTCCTCACCATTGTCGGTCTCGGGTTTGTGCTGGGGCTTCGTCATGCCCTGGACACGGACCATCTGGCTGCCGTCTCCACGGTCTTGGCGCAGCGGCCTTCGTTTCGCGCCTCCGGCATGATCGGCTTCAGCTGGGGGCTGGGCCATACGGCGATCTTGTTGCTGGTCGGGGCGGTGGTGCTGGTGTTTCGGGTGCCGGTCTCGGAGCCGATTGCCTTGGCGGCCGAGTTTGGCGTCGGCGCGATGCTCGTGCTTCTGGGCTGTATGCTCGGGCTGCGTTTAGTCCGGGAGCGCTGGCATGTGCACCGGCATGAGCATGACGGGACGCAGCATCTGCATTTGCACAGTCATGCGCTGGCCGAAGATCACGGGCATGGCCATTGGTGGCGCGATTCCGTCCGCCCCTTCTGCATCGGCATGGCCCATGGCCTGGCCGGATCGGCGGCGCTTTTGTTGATCGTGTTGTCGTCCGCCCGATCGGTGTCGGAGGGCCTCATCTACATTGCTGTGTTCGGGGCCGGTTCGATTCTGGGCATGATGCTGGTCGGCATGGTGGTGAGTCTTCCGGTCCTGTGGTCGTTGAATCTTGGGCGTCCTGTGTTTCTCGCGGTGCAGGGGCTGGCCAGCCTTGGAAGTGTGGCAGTCGGACTCACCATCATGCTGCAGATCGCCTTCGGTGGGCAGCTGTTTTAACCCCCACATCGTCATCTTCCCATATGGGAAATCTACGTGCGTCATGCTGACGGCTATGGTATTCTGCCGCCTCATGAGAAGGGCAGTCCCGCATCGGACTGAAAGGAGCCCCAATGGCTTGGTTTAAAAAGCAAAAAACGACTGAGACGGAACCTTCGAAGCGATCCAAGCTGTCGGAAGGGATGTGGCTCAAGTGTAACCACTGCCGGGAGATCATCTACCGTAAAGAAGTCGAGCGGAACAATAAGGTCTGTCCGAAGTGCGACTACCATTTCCCGATCTCCGTCCTGGAGCGGATTGCGCTGTTGGCCGACCTCGGGACGTTCAAAGAGTGGGATGCGGAACTCGCCCCCCAGGACCCGCTGAGTTTTCAGGACACGAAATCCTACAAGGACCGGGTGAAGGCGCACCAGGAGAAGACCGGCCGTAAAGATGCCATGGTGATCGGCGAAGGAAAGATGAACGGCCGCCGCGTGGTGTTCTGCGTGTTCGACTTCAGTTTCATGGGTGGCAGCATGGGGTCAGTCGTCGGGGAGAAGATCTGCCGGGCGATCGACCGCGCGCTGGAGACGAAGTTGCCGGTCATTTTGGTCACGACCTCCGGAGGAGCCAGGATGCAGGAGGGGATTCTCTCCCTGATGCAGATGGCCAAGACTTCGGCTGCTGTCGCCAAGTTGGGCGAGGCCAAGCTTCCCTTCATCTGTCTGTTAGCCGATCCCACGTTCGGGGGCGTGACGGCGAGCGTCGCCATGCTGGGTGATGTGATCATTGCCGAACCGAAGGCCTTGATCGGCTTTGCCGGTCCCCGCGTGATCGAGCAGACGATTAAACAGCAGCTGCCGGATCAGTTCCAGCGGGCGGAGTTTCTCTTGGAGCACGGCATGATCGATATGATCGTGGAACGCAAGCAACTGAAAGAGACGTTGAGCACGCTCGTGGCGCATTTTTAAGCTGAAGTTCCTCGGTGGGTTTAGGGCTTGGCTGTTCACTTCCCGGTCTTGAGGCTCATGAAGCATCTTGGCTAATCTTCCATCCGTCCTGGTTACAGCATGACCTATGTTTCTGCCGTGGCCTATTTGTATCGTCTGCAAAAACACGGCATCAAGCTGGGGCTTGAGACGATGACGGCATTGATGGGACGACTCGGGGTGCCGCAATCCCGATACCGGACGCTCCATATCGCCGGCACGAATGGCAAAGGATCCACTGCAGCCATGGCCGCCGCTGTGTTGCAGTCGGCCGGTTATCGGGTGGGGCTCTACACCTCGCCCCATCTCGTGGAGTTCCGGGAGCGGATCCGCGTGAACGGCGAGATGATCGCGGAATCGCAGGTGGCGCAATTGACCGAACAACTGCAGGCTCTCTGCCAACCGGATCTCTCCCCCACATTTTTTGAATATACGACGGCGATGGCCTTTCAGCACTTTGCCGAGACGGGGGTCGAGGTGGCCGTGCTGGAGGTGGGATTGGGCGGCCGGTTCGACGCTACCAATGTCGTCATGCCTATGGCCTGCGCGGTGACGACGATTGCGCTCGATCATCAGGACTATTTGGGGACGACGCTCTCGTCGATCGCGTTCGAGAAGGCCGGCATTATCAAGCAGGGGGTGCCGGTCGTGTTGGGGCGGCTCGACGAGGAGGCCCGGCAGACGATCGAACAGGTGGCGCAGGAACGGCAGGCCCCAATGTTTCGTATGGATGAGGACTTCCGCACCGAGGGGGAGTCGCCCTCGCAATTCTCCTATCACGGGTTGGGCCTGCAATATGACGGGCTGACCTGCGCCCTGGAGGGCCGTCATCAATTGGATAACGCCGCCTGTGCCTTGGCGCTTCTGGAGGCTGCGGTCCCTGAAGGGATTGCGGTCACGGCCGAATCGGTGCGTGAAGGACTCCGTGCGGTCAACTGGGCCGGGCGATTGGAAGTGGTCGATCACCATCCGACCATCCTATTGGATGGCGCGCATAATCCCGCTGCTGCCGTGGTCTTGGCCGACTACCTCACCCATTCTGTTCGATCCCATCCCTCTCGCCGTGTCGTTCTGGTCCTGGGCATGATGCGCGATAAGGACCATCGAGGTTTTGTTGAACCGCTCAGGGGGCTTGTCGCTGAGGTTGTCTTGACGCAAGCGGATCTTCCTCGCTCTGCGACTGTGCAGGAGCTCCGAGCCGCGCTGGTCGATCTGTTTCCTTCTCCCCATGTCGCATCGTCGCTCAGTGAGGCGATGGCGTTGGCCAGGCAGCTGGCAGGGCCAGAGGATCTGGTCTGCGTGACTGGTTCGCTCATGCTTGTAGGGGAATGTCAGGCATGGTTCCGTGGCTGCGGTCTCTCGCCTCTTCGGGGATGACATGGTAAGGAACGTGATGCAGTTGTGTCGATGCCTGGTCGGTTGGTTGATCCTGGGACTGCTCGTTCCGCTTGCCGGGATTGCCGCAGAGAATGGTGGCGCTCCCGTCTCCACGGCGACCACGTCCGGTGCGCTTCCGCTCGACATCACGGCCGAACGAATCGATTATCTGCAAGACCAAGAGGTCTACGAAGCCGATGGCTCGGTGGTGGTCGATCAGGGTGCGGTGCATCTGACGGCCGATCACATGACCATTCACGCCTTGCCAGGCGTCGTGATTGCCACGGGCCACGTTCGGCTTACCGATCCGAAGGCCGACGTGGTGACGGAACGGCTTGAACTCAATGTCAATACGGAGGCCGGAGTCCTGACGCATGGGCAGATCTATCTCAAGTCCACGAACACCTTGGTGGAGGGGCGCCTCCTCCAGCGGTTTTCAGAGGACCATTATCGGGTGAAGGAAGGCCGGTTCACGAATTGCGATGCCCTGGATGGCCAAACTCCCGCTTGGCGGTTTCGGTTCAAGGATCTGGACCTGGTCACCGGCGATCACGTGGCCTTTAGCGATGGATGGCTCGATGTGAACGATGTGCCGGTGCTTCCCATTCCCACCTTGACCTATCCCCTCTCTAGCCGGCAGACCGGGCTCCTCATTCCGAATGTCACCTACGACAATCGATTTGGCATGCATTTGCAAGAAAGCTTCTACTGGGCCATCAATCCGAGCCAGGATCTGACGATCTCGCCCTCCTATTACAGTAGCCTTGGTTACGGGAGCGATCTGGAGTATCGCTATGTGCTGGACCCGAAATCCAAGGGGCAATGGCTGGTCAGTGCCTTGCAACAGACCCAATTGCCGCAGGTTTCCGGTGTGAGCGAGGTCGGGGGCAAGGCGACGCAGTTCCGTGCGTTTATCAGCGGAACCCATACCCAACAGTTCAACCCTGATTTGTTGCTGCGCGCCCAAGTGAGCTTGGTGACCGATCCAAACTATATGTCGCAGCTCAGTAACTCCGGTACCCAGCGGGCGCTCCCCAGCAGCGAAAATAACCTCTTGGCCACGCAGCGGTTGTCCCATGGGAATCTCTATTTTCTCAGCCAGTACCTGCAGCCTCTTCAATCCGGTGGTAACGATACCTTTCAGCGCATGCCGGAAGTGGGCTATAGCCTTTCGAACACGCCGCTCCTCAGTTCGCCCGTCCTGTTCGGGCTGGACACCAATTATGTGAACTTCTATCGCGATGAAGGTTTCAAGGTAAATCGGGTGGACCTGTTGCCGGGTATATCAACCGATGTGATCGACCTCGGACATGTCGTCGGCCTGACGCCGCAAGCCAAGGTCCGGGAGTCCTATTACTCGCGAGGCATCAATTCGGATAGTAGCCAGCATCGGGAAACCTTTTGGGCGAGTATCGATGCGACGTCTAAGCTCAGCCGCCGGTTCGGTGTGGGAGACGGTGGATCCTTCCTGCATACGATTGAGCCGAGCCTGGTCTATGAATATGTGCCTCCCACCGACCAGTCGAAGATTACGCAGATCGATCAGGTGGACGATCTGCCGAAGAAAAGCTTGATGACCTATGCGGTTCGCAGTCGGCTGTTGGAACAAGAGGGTCGCAGCAGTTTCAATTGGCTGGATTTCACGATGGCCCAGAGTTATCACGTGGGCGCCGCGCAAACGAGAGCCCGTGACTTCACGCCCGGCGCTGCCCCGATGCTCGGATCGCTGACGCAACCGCTCCAGCCAGCCACGGTGGCGATTGAGGGAAAGAAATTTTCCGATCTCTGGATGCGGGCGGTGATCGGCAACACCACTCCTCAGGCCTCGCCGGCTCAGTTGGCCGGGGCCGCGTTTGGCCGGGGCGCAGGGGCTGGAGCGGGTCAGCTGCCCGCCCTCAATCAGTACCTGACCGTCGATACGTTCTTCGATCCCTACCGGTCCACGATGAGCCAATTCAACACGGACTTCCGGCTTCAGCAGTCCAACTATTGGTATGCGGAGGTTGGACAGCGTTATTCCCGGGACGGAAACCGTGCGCGCCGAGGCGACGTCTGGAACCCGATCTCGTTTAATGAGGTCTATGCGCCGACGGAAGAGATCCAGTTTGTGACGGCGGGCGGCGGCTTTCGCACCCCCTGGGGTTGGACGATCGGGACCAAGGGCTATTACGATGTGAAGCACGGCAAGAGTCCTGAGTATGATGTCGTCGCCCTCTATCAGAATCCCTGCAAGTGTTGGTCTCTGGGGCTCTTTTATCTGCAGTTCCCGGATCGCGCCCAGTACAATTTTATGTTGAGCCTGACCGGGATTGGCTGGACGGAGAACTACGGTACGGCGGTGCTCCGCAGTATTCTCAGCCCCCTGCTTACCGGGGAGAAAGGTCTGCCCTGGGCTGCGCCGGGAGGCCCTTATGGGCGCGCCCAATCGGCCATGCCTCAGCCTGGGATGGCCGGGAGCGGATTCTGACCGGTTGTCTGACTGGCGGTTCACGGGTGCTTGTCGCGGGGGATGCTCTTTGCTGCATCCCTGATGGTGCGCTGCAGCGTCCTGGCCATGCAGGCTCCAGGGTTTGACTCCTCAAAGAGGGCTGGTATACGATGCCCTATCGATTCTGGATGGTTTTCTCTACTCAGCAAGGAGGCATGCGACGTGGCTGGTGATGCACTGAAAGTTGAAGACGCAACGTGGGACGCAGACGTCATGAAATCCGCTGAACTGGTGATGGTCGACTTCTGGGCCGTCTGGTGCGGGCCTTGCCAAATGGTCGCTCCGATTATCGAAGAATTGGCCAAAGAATATGCAGGCAAGTTGAAAGTGCGGAAGCTCAACACCGATGAAAATCCGGAAGTGGCCGGGCGCTATCAGGTCATGAGCATCCCGACGATTTTATTTTTCAAGAATGGCCAGGTCGTGGAAAAGCTCGTCGGCGCGCGGCCGAAGCGGCAGTTCAAGGAAATGATCGATTCCCTGCTGGCGCAACCAGCCGGCTCAGCCTAAAGAATGTAGTCACCCCCCGCAATGCTCTCCGAGTTGCGCATTGTCAATTTCGCGCTCATTGAGCAGCTGAATCTCCAATTCCAGTCCGGCTTTACGGTCTTGACGGGGGAGACCGGAGCCGGCAAGTCTCTCCTCATTGATGCCATCGCCCTGCTGGTTGGCGGGCGCGCCTCGACCGACCAGATCCGTTCCGGCGAAGAGGAGGCGCAGCTCGAAGCCTCCTTCCATCTCCCTGATACCCATCCGCTCATTCGGCGTCTTCGGTCGCAAGATCTCATCGGTCAGCATGAGTCGGAGTTGATCCTTCGGCGTGTGCTGTCACGATCGGGCCGCCACCGGGTCTACGTCAACGGCAGCCTCTGCCCCCTGCGTGTGCTTGAAGAGCTCGGGGGCACGCTCATCGATATTCATGGACAGCATGAGCAGCAATCCTTGCTGGTCTCGGCCAAACAGGTCGATGCCCTGGATGCGTTCGGGCGTCTCTATGAGCTGCGAGGACGGTATGAACAGGCCTACCAGAGCTGGAAGGATCTCCGCACGCAGTTGGCTGAGCTGCAGAGCGAAGTCGTCGATCGGGCGAGAATTGAAGATATGTTGCGATTTCAGTCTCAGGAGATTGAACAGGCCTGCCTGCTGCCCGATGAAGAGGAACAGCTTCGACACGAGCGGCAGCGGTTGGTCCATGCGCATCGGCTCAGAGAATTGGCCCATGAGGTCCATGGCGAGCTGCAAGAGGATGAACAGGCGGTGCTCACCAGGCTGGGGCGGATCGGCCGGGCGCTGGCCGAGTTGGCCCAGACCGATCCGGCGATGGGCGATTGTGAGCAGGCCGCGACGGAGTCCGCGATTCAACTGAAAGACCTGGCCGGGCGGCTGCGCGACTATGCGCAACAGCTCGAGGCAGATCCGGACAGACAGGCACTCGTCGAGGACCGGTTGGAGCTGATTCAGCGGTTGAAGAAAAAGTATGGGGAATCGATCGAGGCGGTCCTCGCGATGGGCAGGCGGGTGCAGGAGGAGCTGCAGCTCTTGGACAGCCGTGAGGAGCGAACCGCTGAATTGGCCGCGCGGCTGGAGGAGGAGGCGCGGCGCCTCCGTACGCTGGCACAGCAGCTGTCCAAGAAGCGAATGGACGCGGCTAAGCGCATGACGACGCTCGTGGGCGCGGAGCTTGCGGCGCTGAAGATGGAGCAGGCGGTATTTCAGATCACGGTCTCGAGCGATGAGTCGGAAGAGGGGCTGGGGCCGGTCGGTCGGGATCGCGTGGAGTTCCTCCTCTCCAGCAATCTCGGTGAACCGCCGAGACCCTTGGGGCGCGTGGCCTCCGGCGGAGAACTCTCGCGCATCATGCTGGCACTGAAAACTGTGCTGGCCGAGATGGACCAAGTTCCGGTTCTGGTTTTTGACGAAGTCGATACAGGCGTGGGTGGAGCTGTGGCCGCGGCCATGGGGACGAGATTGCGGAAGCTCGGCTCGTTTCATCAAGTGTTTTGCATCACCCATCTGCCTCAGGTCGCCTCCCAGGCGGAACATCATCTGTTGGTGGAAAAGGGGCAGGAGAGTCAACGGACCTCCACGTCGGTCAGAGTGCTGACAGGGATGGGGCAGGAAGAGGAAATCGCCAGAATGTTGGGCGGGCTGACCATTACCAAGAAGGTGCGTGAAACGGCGGCGGAGCTGATTGCAGGGGCGAAGGCGAAACGGCCCAAATGAATTGCAGGATGCTGAAACAGTCCGCCAGCTTCGTTCTCGCTTTGAACGCATCCTCAACGTAGCCAGAGGCTACGCCTCCGGTGTGTTCGTCGGCTGCGGCCTTGCTGGACGAACTTTTTGAGCATCCTGCAGGGCGCTCTCTTCATGTCGGAACTGCGCAGTCTGTTTAGGGGCTGGCGCGGAGGGCTGAAGTGGCGGTAATCGCCATGGCAGGAAGGGAGCCCTTGCCTTCCTGGACTGTCTGCACAAAGAGCTCTGTCAGCGTTGGTTCGAAGTGGGTCCCTGCATGTGCGCGCAGCCGTTGGCAGGCTTCATCAAGCGAGAGGGGCGTTCGTCCCGGGTGCTCCGCAGTCAGATGGTCGAACGCTTGGGCCAGACAGACGATGCGGGCGAGTTTCGGAATGCCGTCTTCCTTCAATCCATAGGGATGGCCTGAGCCATCCCATCGTTCATGGTGATAGGCAATGATCTGTCCCACCTCGGCGGCAAACCCCAAGGCTAACATCAGTTTCGCTCCCCGTTCTGAATGTTGCGGATCCCCCAGTGCCTCTCCTGCCACAGCGATGGCCTCGTCAGTAGGGTGAGCGGTCTCAGGCGAAATCTTGCCGATGTCGTGAAGAAAGGCCCCCCACGCCAACGATTGCTGCTCGGTACGCGTCAGATCGAGGCGGTGGCCCACGAGTGTGGCGTAGGCACTGACTCGGCTGGAGTGGAGGAGCAGCTGGCGATCCTTAGCCTCTAGCAGGTCGGAGAGGATCGGGAGAATGTTGGGCCTCTCGTCCGTGTGGGAGGGCTGGTTCAGCACCGTTGTTCCGATTGCCTGGTATCCCGCGAGTAAGGTTTTCCAGCCCAGCGCACATTCCATCTCTGATCCCCAGAGACCGGTCGAGGTCTTGAGGAAATTCCTGAGAAAATCGAGCCGCTGTTTCTTGTTGATCGTTTGGTTGGCGAGGGACAGGACTTCCGTGACGTTGAAGGGTTTGAGCAGGTAGCCGGAGGCTCCATGCCGGCTCCCTTCCATGGCAGAGGTCAGGCTTCCATATCCGGTGATGATGATGACCTCAACAGTGGCATAGTGTTGTTTGATTTCCTGGAGGAGGTCGAGGCCCTGACGATCCGGAAGTTTTTGATCGAGCGTGATGAGGTCGATCGGTTGGGACTTGAGGACGGCCAGGGCGGCACTGGCTGATTCCGCTGTGAGGATCGTGAAACGGTGGCGGAGGATCATCGTCAGCGCGTCGCGGGGCCCTCGCTCGTCGTCGATAATGAGCAAGCTCGGTTTTTGGGCCTCCGGGGCAGGAGTCGCTGGTAGGTCCATCGTCTGTCCTCTACCGTGCACTGCGTCGTATGGCTGGCAACCGTCGTGTTGTTTTCGCGCGCTAGGATCCCTGATTTAAATGGAGTGTGATGGGCTCATGCTTGAGGCCCTGCGGAGTGTACCTGAAAGAAATACTACGTACAATAGCTGCCTAGTTACGATTCCCCTATGTGAGAAACAGCACTACGTGCCGTGCTATTCCTCTATTACCGCCTGAGGTTCGGCGCCGGCTTCGCTGTCGGGTCGGCCGATTTTCAATGTATCCATACGGTATTTAAGCATCCGTCGGCTGATGCCCAAAAGATTGGCGGCATGGGTTTGGACATAGTGCGTGCGTTTGAGGGCATCCAGGATAATTTCCCGCTCGAATTCCATGACGGCTTTTTCGAGCGACAGCCGGCCTGCCAGGGTGTCGTCGCGGAGCGACGTGGTGCTGGTGCCGTTTTTGAGAATGGTCGGGAGATGTTCGGGGGTGATGCTGTCCGATCCCTTGGACCAAATGAAGGCTTGCTCGATGATGTTTTCCATCTCCCGCACATTGCCGGGCCAGGGATAGCGGCTTAAGAGGTCGATGGCATCCTTGGAGAACTCTTGGGGCGGGCGGTTTTCTTCCTCGATCCGTTTCGACAGAAAATGCTTGGCGAGGAGGGGGACGTCTTCGCCTCGCTCGCGAAGCGGGGGCAGATAGAGCGCAATGACGTTGATGCGGTAGTAGAGGTCCTCGCGGAATTGCCCTTTGCGGACGAGCTCTTCAAGATTCTTGTTCGTGGCCGCCACGATACGCACATCCACCTTGATCGACTGTACGCCGCCGACTCTGGTGAATTCCCGTTCTTGCAAGACGCGCAGCAGCTTGGCTTGGGTCATGGGGCTCAGATCCCCGATCTCGTCGAGAAAGAGCGTCCCAGTATTGGCGAGCTCGAATTGCCCGACCCGACGAGCCGTGGCATCGGTGAACGAACCCTTTTCATGGCCGAATAGCTCGCTCTCGATGAGCGTTTCAGGCAGGGCAGCGCAGTTCAGCGCGATGAAGGGGCGCTCGCGTCTGGCGCTGTTGTAGTGCAGCGCCTTGGCGACCAGTTCCTTGCCCGTGCCGCTCTCGCCGGTGATCAGGACGGTCGTGCGGCTATCGGCGACTTGTTCGATTTTCGTGTAGATGTCCTGCATTGGCTGGCTCTTGCCGATCAGGTTGTGAAAGGCATAGCGCCGAACGACTTGCGCCCGGAGTTGCGTGACTTCCCGCTGGAGCTCCTGGCCCGTGAGCGCGCGCTCGACGATGATGCGGAGCTCTTCCACGTCGAAGGGTTTCGAGAGGTAGTCGGCCGCGCCGAACTTCATCGCATCGACAGCGGTTTTGACGGATTTCGTGCCAGTCAGCATGATGACTGGGGCCGTACGGTCCTCGGCGCGGAGGGTTTGGAGCAGCGCCAGCCCGTCGGTGCCAGGCAGGATTACGTCCAGCAGGACCAGATGGGGGGCTTCCTTGCGAAACAGCTCCAGTCCCTCCTGGGCATCGGCGGCTTGGATCGTCTCGTAGGTCGGCTCCAGGACCGCTTTCAGGGAGGCCCGGACTCGGGACTCATCGTCGATCAACAAGATTCGTTTTTTCATGCTGGTGTCCATAGGGGTTGGCGGCTATGCGGGTAGCACGGGTAGGCACACGGAGAACGTGGTGCCGACACCGACTGAACTCTTGACCCGGATCTCGCCGTGATGTTCTTGAATAATTTGATGGACGATCGTTAGGCCCAGTCCCGTTCCTTCGTGTTCTCCCGTCTCGGGCTTCGTCGTGAAAAACGGGTCGAAAATATGTTCAAGGTTGTCTTCCTGGATCCCCTCACCGGTATCTTCGATATCGATCTGGACCCAGACTTTTCCTGTCGGCTTCACGAGCTTGCTGGTCTGGACGCGTAATCGTCCCCCCTGGGTTCCGATTGCGTCGACGGCATTGATCAAGAGATTGATCAGGACTTGTTTGATTTGCTGCCGGTCCAGCATGACGCGCGGCAGGTCCGGCGCCAGTATTTTCTCAATCGTAATTTTGCGGCTGTCGGCTTTGACATCGATGAAATGCACGCAGGAGGCCACAAGGTCGTTGACGTCCTCGTCCGCCAGCGTGGGCTCCATATAGCGGGAGTAGTCGAGGATTTTCTGGATGAGATGTTCGATGCGGTAGACGTCGCCCAGGACGATTTTACTGAATTCCTGAATGAAGTCCGGGTCGTCTTTTCGTTCAGGCGCCAATTGGATGAAGGTCTTAATCGAGGTGAGGGGGTTTCTGATTTCATGGGCGAAGCCGCCGGCAATGGTCTCAAGAGATTTCATCCTGTCCGTGCGTTTGATGAGCCCCAGTGAGCGATGGAGGTCTTGGGACAAGATCAGGGTGTCGAGCGCATTCGTGGCGATCTGTGCCAATGCGGCGAGTAAGGGCTGTGTCTGGGCTGGCGCTTCGGGCGAAGCCGCTGCCGCTCCAAGAAGGGAGAAGCCGATGAGCCGGCCTTTGCTGAGGTGGGGCACCGCGTAGGCTCCATGCAGGGATTCCAGGGCTGCGTGCGCATCGGTGCTGGTTTCCTGGGGGTCTTCTTGCGCATCGGTCCTTGCCATGATCCGATTGGCTGCGAGCAGGTGGCGGGGCAGGGGATGGTCCCCTGCGAGGGTGGCAGGACCCAGCGTGGCTGCGTCCGCGCCGATCATGTTGGCGCGGCGGTAACAGGCATGTTCGCGATCCAGAATGAAGAGCGCCCCCTGTGCGGTAGCGATGGCGTGGGAGAGCGCGTGGATGATGCGATCCCCGAGTATGTTCAAATCTGTCATGGGGCCCAGATCGGCTGCAAATTGCGTGACGATCTTCAGGGACTCACTGGAGTCAGACGGTAAAGTTTTTGTCTGTGAGGGCTGTGGTGTCATGACGAGCTATGTGCGCGCTGGCCTTTTTTGTCCTGCCACGTGAAGGGCCGACGGGCCATGACGCGTCTATGTGTTCAAAGATGTACGCAGAGTATACATGGCAATGGCAGGTTCAGCCAGCGGATTTATCTTTTTCGATGATCGCGAGGAGGGCCTGCCCATCAAGAGTGGGAAGGATAGTGGGTGTGACGTCGCCGGCGCGGAGGAGGAGCGAGGTCAGTGATTGTTGGTCAAATATGTGCAGCAGCCCCTGCCGGATGGCCTCTCGGAGTTCACCCAGATAATGGAGGAGGATCTCGGCTTCTGGACTAAAGTCGTTCTGATTCGTGCGCTGCAGGTGGCGGCGATAGAGGACGGAGAGGTCAGTTGCAGGATGGAAGACGGTGAGGACCAAGCGCCCCTGGGGATGGAGGACGCGATAGAGCTCCCGAACCGCTGCCAGGGGAGAAGGGACAAAGGGGAGTGACAGGTTGCAGGCGATGCGATGGAGTGAATCGTTTTTAAAGGGAAGGCTCTCTGTCCAGTTCGCATGCACCCATTCGGCAGCCAGGGGGAGCGGGCTGGTGAGGGGACTTGCGACGCCGCTATCGAGTTTCCGCTGCAATGCACGAAGACTGTGCCGGGCCTGTGTCAGCGAGTCGAGAGAGCGTCCCACGCCGATCATGTGAATAGGGTGGGCCGGGCTTCCTCCGCGTTGCCGTGAGCGGTCTGCCTCCTGTATCAGCGTGGCCTGGACGAAATCGCCGAGGCCGACTTCCACGTCCATGAGCCGGGAGCCTGGCTCGAGCGGGCTGAGGAGCTGGTAGAGATCATCCAAGAGCTTCTCGTATTCGTGGAGGTGTTCAAGTTGGGGCAGTTGGTGTAGATGCGCAAACCACAAGGCCTCACGTGTGAGGTGGGAGGGATTGTGGCGGAGCCTGGCCTGTTCCATCTCGATGCGCTGTTGATGGCGCAGCGCGTGACTGGTGTGCTCGTTGAGTTCGGCTGGAGTGGCTGGCAGCACAATCGTGGCGGCAATCTGCTCCAGGACCTGCCGGAAGGCCGGAGAATGTGGCTCATTGAGCGGGAAGTCCTGGCCGATCAGCGGGGCCGAGATGGGCACGAGAGAAATCTGGGGTCCTAGTTCGGCGAGAAATGCCTGAGGCAGGCTGGCAGGAGGCCACGGCCCAAGCGGGCTATGAGGAACCGTGAGAATGGCTGACGGAGTATGAAGGAGGCGCAGGTCTACAATGGTGGAGGCCTGATCGGTGAAGTGCCCGACTTCAATGTCGTCGATGAAATGATCCAGATTGACGTTGAGTCCGAGCAGATTGGCGATGCCGCGCTGGACTCCCTTCCGGTGATCGGCCACGAGGTCATGGCGATAGACGGTTGCGAGCAGGGCCTGCACATCGACGACCGGGTTGATCAGGAGCAGCAGGTCGAGAGGGCGGCTTTGCCCGGCCATCTTGAGCGCCACTCGCGCCGTCAGGTCGCTCGCCATGACAATCAGTGGAGCGCTCGGCCACATGTGGCGCGCGAACTCCACGACGGTCAGAAGATCGTCTTGCATGTTCCGCAAGGTTGTCTGCCGCAGTTCTCCGTCGCTGAGCCCGACATGGTTGGTGTGGTCGTATCGCAAGACGCGGAGACGGTGGTGCGCCAGGTAGTAGGACAGCATCATGGCGTCCACCGCCGTCTGGCCGTATCCTGGGGCGATAACGATGACGGGTGCGTCCGGTGGGAGTGCTGGGCGCAGATGATCCTCGGAGATCACTATTGTCTGGCTGCGCGGATTGTGACATTCGCGCGGGAGGCTGACGATCGATGTCTGTTGCGAGGAGAGGTCCGGCTCGCTCAGCGCCGTTAAATGTTGCCGGACGACACGGTTCACTTCACGCTCAGCGTAGGGCGTGGAGTCCTGGAATTGAACGCCGACTTGAAGCGCGGGGTCTGACGCCGGGGGTGAAAGCTCGCCCGGCGTTGTGGGATCCGGAGCTGACCAGATCAATCGGGCGGGTAATGTCGCGTCCAGTGCGCTCGGGTCATGGGTTCCTGGGTGGTTCTGGCTTTGTGTGGCGGCGAAATGCAGCGTAGCCATACCGCTGAGGAGTTCGGGCCTGGCGTTGAGATGGAGGCAGGCGCCGTTTCGGCTGAGGTTGGTGGTCCATGCGTCGAGATGGTGGCTTCTGCCACTTGCGTCTCTGACGTGAAGCCTGGCCGGGAGTTGTACGGCCACCCGGATGGCCTCGCGGGGGCTGTAGTCTCCTTCTTCTGTCGTCTTCAATTGGCTGGCGGCAGGGAGGACTGGTGGCTGTTCCGCTGTCAGCCGCAATTCAAGGGAGAAGGGCATCGTATGTTTTTGAGCGGCTTGGACGAGCAAGGCCCGGACGGCACCCTCTGCGTGTCGAGGGGGCTCAAAGGTCACGATGAGTTGCGCGGCCTCTGTTTCGGTGTGGAGTGAGAGGGGGCGCATCTGCGCTCTGCCGTGCAGAGCAAGATTGCCGACAGCCGTTTTGAATGCCACATGGGCTTCTTGCGGCGAGAGGGTTGGGACGTCACAGGGGAACGTGACGCAGGCGCCGCCGAGGCCAATGTTGGAAAGGGTGCCATTCCAGGTCGCAGCCCCGATGATGATTGCGGCAGGTAGGGTGGTTGGTACTCGCGCTGTTTGTCGCCTCTCTTGTTGTGGACTGCTGGCATCAGTTGACGGAGCTGGCGCCGTCGCTTCGTTTTTCGTTGCGGGTTCGGGAGTAGGCGGTGTCGCAGGGACGGCCACTGGGAGCGGACGTATTTCACGCGGGGGGCGAGAGGCACCCGGCAGACGGAGGAGCATCCGAAAGGGGCCCCCACTCGGCGCTGACAGATCTAAGCTGCCGCCGAGTTGGCGGGTGAGTTGATCGAACGTGAGTAGATCGAGGGGCTGTGGCAATGTCGTCGCAGATCCTGCCGGTCTCACCAGGTCTGATTCGAGCAGTTCGATCTCGACTGCAGTAGAGGGGGCGAGGGAGAGAGAATCTGCCGAGGTAGCGGGAGGTCCGGCTACGTTTGTGCTGAGGATGAGTTGATGTGCGCGGCCGACGGTCAGGAGATAGGTTTGCGCGTAGTGCAAGAGATGACGTACGAGGGTCGTGATCTGCTCACGATCGCCGACGAGGTGAGTCAGGTGCGGAGAGAGCTTCCGTAGGAGGCCTGACCCATCCACGATCGGCGGAGTGGCGGAGGTGAGGAGGTCGTCAAGCACATCGTTGATCGTGAGTCCCGGGGCGCTCCGTTCCATGTCCTCAAGGGCGTGGGTCAACTGTGCGTCAAGTGTCGCGGCTTGAACTGCGTGGCCTGCGAGGGTTTCGAATTGGCCCTGTAGGCTTGTGTCGCGAGTGGTGGCAAACAGCCGCTGGGATTCCGTCAGCAGTGAGGCCAGAGGACCCTGTAGCTGGCGCGAGAGCCGCGCAACTCGCTGGGCCAGCGCGAGCCGTTCATCTGCCTGTTGGAGTTGCCGGCGCAGTTGCTCAATCGTGCGGTCTTGTTGTGTGGAGAGAGAGCGGCCTCGGATCCATCCCACTGTGCCGAGAAACCGGTGGAGGGGGCCGTACAGGCCTTTGGCGCTGACCTCCACCGTGAGGCGCCGTGGTCCGCTATTCTGCGTGGATTTTGCGCTGAAGATCAATTCGGTGCAGCTGGAGCTCCGTGCGTCGGAACGGCGTTCGTTGACATGATGCTGAGCGGCGGACTGTTGGTCGGGAGGCAGAAGGGCTGTGTAGGGCAATCCGATGAGTTCGTCAGGCGAGTAGCCGAGCAGGGGCGTAATGCTGGAGCTGAGCGCGACAAAGCGGCCGGCGGGATCCAACTCGTAGACGATGTCATTGCATGATTCGATGAGTCGGCGCTGGCGCTCCTGGGCATGGTCCAGGGCTGCTCGCAGGCGGCCTGTTTCGATGGCTTGCGTGGCGCAGGAGAGGAGTTCTGTGAGGAAGACGGGCGATTGTTTCGAGAGGACACAATCAATGCCGGCTTGACGCGCGCGTAGCGCAGACGGTGACTCGATGCGGTCGCTGTACAGGATGATGGCTGCGTAGGGCGCGCGGCCTTTGAGCTCGCCTGGCAGTGAGGGGGCACTATCAAGGCATTCGTCATCGATGAGGATGAACGTCCATTCGCGCGCCGAGGTCCAGGTTCGTGCTTCGTCGGCGGAATAGACGGCTTCGATGTTGCAGCCAGCGAAAAGCCCACGCAGGTTGAGGGTGAGGGTTTTGACGACCTCAGCATGCTCGCTGATAAGCAGGATTATGATCGGTTCACTGTGAGGCATCGAGATATCCCTGCTGCTTAGGGGAACCACGTAAGCGCACCTCGCAGTGACAATACCGATATTAGAGGGCTGCTGTCACGTGACCTGCGTCGGCTTGTATCTGCTCTTTATCAGGACAGGACTTGCCCCCGTCTAATGGCACAGATGTGAATAGCATAGGTTGAGAGTAAACCTCTGTAAATATTCATGAAAAATACCCCCTCTTTAGTAGGGGGCGGTCCATGGACTGCACGGACGGATAGAATTGAGCAGGATTCGATCAAAACGAGGTGCGGGTGCTGCAAGGGATCGGTGCGGTACCAAACCCAGACCGTATGGCTGGACTGGATGCGCGCGATGCCGCTACTTGGCGAGAGACGCGCTGGGTGTCGCCGGACAGGCGCCAGGGGTCATGTAGAGTAAATAGTTTCCCATGCCATGTTGCGCTTCGTGTTTCTGCAAGGGATGGTGATGGACCATCACCATCTCATAGTCGTCAGCTTTCGTGACTGGAAACCCCTGACTGTCCGAATAGACTTGATGCGGTTGAAACTGGAGAAAGGTCCCGTCCTGTGCGACGTCAGGAACTGTCCGTAGCAGCGTCTGTTTCTTGGTCGTATTGTCCAGCCCGATCATGAGGAGTTCGTCATGTCCATGGGGGTAGGCGAACTTCACACAGCCATCCATGGAGAACTTGAGTGGCGCGCTGTGGACTCGGACTCCGGATCGAATCTCAATCCCTTCATCCGTCTGGTTCGGGCCCCGCTGGGAGAACTTACTGAAACATACGATGTTGACCCCCACCTGGTACACGTCCATTTCTTTGATGGGGGCGCCCTCGGGAGCCATATAGATGGTGAAGGTGGCCATCACGTCCTTGGTGATCGGCGCTCCATGATAAAATGCGACAATCGACATGAGGTGATCGCCCTTGGCGAGCTTGACCCCGTAGCCGTCAGGAAAACGCGTCTCGGTCATCTCCAGCCCTGCTCCAGCAAAGAACAACGGTTCGCCCGGGCATGAGACGCTCGGCTTGTCGTTATTGAGCATCAGGACGTGATGGAGATAGTTCTTGGGGAGGGGCTTTCCTTCTTTGGTGAAGACCGCAGTTTTATACCCCACCATATACATATCCTTGGGAAGCTGAAAGTTATGCTTGGGCATCGACGATGCCAGCTCTCCCTCATGAGAGGCCGGAAGGTCGATCGGACCGAACGTGAGCGTCACGACATTGTCCTGAATCGTGACGGTCGTGGTCGTTTGATTCTTAAGTGTCGGGACGGCATGGTGAGCATGCCCGCCGTCTGCGAAGACAGGGGTCACCAGGCAGATGCTGGTAATCAGAGTGAGGAGTGTCTGCCGCATACAGTCTCCCATGAATGAAAAGTGATCACGCACATATGCGATGCGATGTTCGCTTAGGCCTGTGGCGTGCGCAGGTCTCATCGTGTGGATGGCAGTGGGGTCAATCGTTTCCAGACATAGGTCCCGCCGTGTTCACGAGGGGGAATGTTTTTCTGGCTGCCGACCCGCGAATACCACCATACGCCCTTCGCCTGAGTGCCATCCTCTGAGAGCAAGACTTCAAATTCCCCGTCACGGTCATTGGCGGGTTGCTGCCAGGTGCCTTGCCAGAGACGGTCGGCATACTTCGTGGTGGTGAAGCGGCCACCATGCTGGGTATAGGGTCCGTTGCCAGCCTTATCCAGGGTGGCCTTGTAGGTTTTGTTGTCCTCAACTTCGAGAATTTCCCATTCCCCGCTCAGGTCCGGCGTTGACGGCAGTTGCGCGTTGCTGGTCAAGTATTGCGGTGAAGCCGTACTGTGCCGCTGGGCCACAGGGGTAATCAGTGGCATGGTTCGGAACGACTCATGCCAGGACAAGAGCATCCATTGCCCTTTGCGCTGTTCCAGGACACCGCTTTCCCGGAGCGGCAGCACCGTTTTCCGCTGATCCGGTCCCTCTCCCACAAAACGGATGTAGTCCAGCTCCATGGTAAACCAGGCGAGCGTTCCTTTCGTCCAGACTTTCAGCTCATGAATAGGAAGCTCGAGCTTGACCACGGAGGAAAACTCCTCTTGCATGTCATGCTCGAACTCCGGCCACCCCACATATTTCCGTCCACCGATGGTGTAGCTGGTGATATCCGAATCATGCGCCATCAGGCGAGAGAGGGTCGGCATATCCTTCTCGGCGTTGGCACGGACTAGGGTGCGGATGACCGCCTCAGGACCGGTCGATTCATGGGCCAAACTGACTGGCGTGTATTCGGTCATCAAGCAGAATGCTATGGCGAACACAGCACTGCGAGCAATACAGGACATGAGAGCCTCTTGATGTGATGGCCCCTCTATGCTGGAGAGGAGATACTAGTTGAAGTTTTAGGCTACACAGCCGGTTTTGTCTTGTCAACGACGCGCGTGAGAGCGACCTTAATGATAGGCCACGACGATCACGGTCACATTATCCTCTCCCCCTCGGCTCAGGGCCTGCTCGATCAGGTCGTGGCAGGCCTTGTGGGGATCGCCGTCCGCACGGGAGAGTATTGACGCGATGGCCGCGTCCTCCAGCATTTTCGTGAGCCCGTCGCTGCAGAGGATGAGGAGGTCGTGCGGGGTCACCGGTGTGGAGGCGAGGTCCGGTTGCATCTCGACGTCCATTCCCAGGCCTTTGGTCAAGATGTGGCGCTCAGGATGGGTGAGGGCTGTGGCCGCATCGATCAGGCCGCCCCGCATCAGGTTCTCGACGAGGGTATGGTCGCGCGTCAATTGCTTGAGCTGTCCCGTCCGATAGAGATAGGCGCGGCTATCTCCCAAGTGGGCGATGTGGGCGATGGGCATGGGGGCTGGCGTCATGGCCAGGGCGACGAAGGTCGTGCCCATCCCTTGCAGCGATGGTGTCGCCAGCATAAGGTCATGGATATGCTGATTGGCGTTCGTCACGAGATCGGTGACGAATGCGGCGGCAGCGAGCTGGTGTTCGCGAAGCTGGGAGGCTCGTTCGCGCGCCCGTTGGGTGGCGATGGCCACGGCGCTTTGGGCCGCAAGATCTCCAGCCGGGCGACCACCCATTCCGTCTGCCACGATCCAGACGCCATAATCATTCAGGAGGGCGAGGGCATCCTGGTTCGACGTCCGGACATAGCCGGTTTCGGTTCGTCCGACTCCGGTCCATGACTGGGCCTGCATCATGGAGCGACCTCGATCGGTTCTTGCTGTCTGGCCGGAGGAAATCCTATGGAGGAGGGGCCGAATCGCGCGACCATCTGGTCGTAGAGCAGGGCTGCGAGCGGCTCGAGGTTTTTGGTATCGGCTTCGTTGTAGCGCAGCAATAGATCGCGGGCGGCCTCGCTTCCAGTTGTCCATTGGTGCCAGAGGCGAACGGCTTCCCATCCGTCGAGTCCCACCACATCGGCCTCGCGGTCAATCTGGAGTTCGCGCTCGATATGTTTCAGTCCGCCTTGCAGGCCGAGCCTGCGCGCCGCGAAGCAGAGATCGAAGTGCGGTTTCTTGAAATTCAACCGGGGGAACTTCGCCTGCAAGTAGGGAATGTCGAATCCGCTGCCGAAAAATGTGACGAACAGGTCGGTCTGCTCCAGCTCTGCGTGCAACCGCTCTTCCGTCAACGTTTCCCCTCGGACCAGGCTTGCCATCTGTCCGTTGCGATAGAGCCCGACTACCGTGACATGGCCTTCGCGGGCGGAGAGTCCTGTCGTTTCGATGTCCAGATAGAGCGTGCGAGGACGAAACGTCTCGAAGAGGCGCCAGTGTTCCCGGCTTTTGAGACAGGTGCCGAAAAACTGCGCGTCGCCTGCTGCCAGCCGCGTTTGGGCGGCGGCGAGTTCGCCGTCATACCATTCTTTTCTGCTCGAGGAGATGCCGGGGAGGGTCGGCGATCGGAGGAAGGAGCCCCAATCGAGGATGCCTTCCTGCCAGAGGCGGCGTTCGGAGCTTTGGCCGAGACCTTTGAGGAGTACGAAGGATGATGTGAGCATGTGATGGTATGGATTGTAGCCTTGATTTCACCGAATAAACAAGCTAAAGTCCGCGGCCTGAGCGGGTTTTCATCTCATGGTCGCCACGAGGCGCCGATTGGAATCTAATGGCTGACCTTCCCAATAAAATTCGCATTACCGTCGGCTCCGTGCAGCTTGATGCGGAATTGAAATCCACGAAGACGGCGCAGGAAGTCTATGCGGCCCTGCCGGTTGAAAGTCCGGTCAACACCTGGGGCGAAGAGTTCTATTTTAAATTGGCCGGGGTGAAGGACCATCGGGAGACGGCGACGAATCAAGTCAAAGTCGGCGATGTCGCCTTCTGGGGCGCGGGGCAGGTCCTGGCGATTTTCTTCGGACGCACCCCGATGAGCATGGGGCAGGATCCGGTCCCGGCCGACCGGGTCAATGTGATCGGTCGTATTGTCGGAGATGCCTCGGTGCTGCGGCGGGTGATGGACGTGCCGACTATCAAGATCGAGAAGATCTAACGATGAGACTTTCGAAAGAACGGGTGCGACACATTTCCGAATCGGTGGCCACCAGATTGCAGCAGGAGGGGCAGGTGGCGATCGTCGGGGATCGCAAGGCCTTCGTCGAGCAGATCGATCATGCCATCGTCGAGGAACTGTCGGTCGAAGACCGTTTGAACGCCGAAGTGCGGCAGCTGTTGAAAGCCTACGAGCAAGATATCGAGCGGGGGCAAGTGGATTTTCAGCGGATGTTCACGATGGTCAAGACCAAGCTGGCGCGGGAGCGGGGCATCATTCTCTAGGCCGTGAAAGGTAAAATGTGAAACGTAACATGCGCGGCCGTCCAACTCCGTACGATTCACCTCTCACCTTTCACGTCTCACGTCTCACGGGTTCTGTATGTTGAGCGAAGACAAGATCAGCCATCTCTCCCACGTCATTCTCCAGGTGGTGAAGAAAAGCCCGCTTGTGACGGTTCAGACCGAGGATGGGCGGGTCCTGAAAGAGATTAAGAAGGTGCTGGCCTCCGAGTTGGCGCAAGAGGCAGAGATTGATCGAAGGGTTAAGGCCAAGCTGGCCTCCTACTCGCGGGGGATCGTCGAGGGCAGTGCTGAGTGGGACGTGCTCTATCGAAAAACGTTCGAAGAAGAGATGCGGAAATATGCAAAACCGTGAGGTGTTGATGGACCGTCGAGGCGCGATGAAATTCCTGTCCCTGTTGGGCGTGGTCTTCTTACTCGTCGGGGCTGTGGCCTGCGCCAAGCCCAAGGTGAAGCCGTTGGCCCCGCTGGCGCTCGAGTCAGGGGTGAAGCCGCAAGCCGTGACGCTGACGGAACAGGGGACGCAGGCTTATCAAGCGAGCCAGTTCGAGGATGCAAAGAAGTATTTCTTTCAAGCGATCGCTGCGGCGCCTCAATCGGGGCCGGCGCATTATAACTACGCCTTGGTGTTGAATGTCCTGGGCGACACGGAGCAAGCGCGCCAGCAGTTTCTGGAAGCGGCCAACCTGGCTCCTGGCGACAAAGTGATCTGGGATTCGCCTGCGCTCCGCCCCTTCGGCAGCCCGGACGCTCCCAAGGCGCACAAAGAACATCCCATCGCGACAGGCAGGCCTGGCATTGGCAGCGGCCCTCGATAATCTTTTGCTTGAAGGGGCCGTCGTTCGTGAAGCGTGAAACGTATTTCGTAAGTCAGCCAGTATGATCGTCTGCGAATGACGTGTGACGCTAGTCAAAGGGAAAGAACTGAGATGGCGACAGAACTTGAAATCGGTGGTAAGGCGCCCGCCTTCGCGCTTCCCGATCAATCGGGAGAGCCGGTGAAGCTGAAGGACTTCCTTGGCAAGCAGGTGGTCCTGTATTTTTATCCCAAGGACAGTACGCCAGGCTGTACGCAGGAGTCCTGCGACTTTCGCGATAACATCACGCCGATCAAAAAGGCGGGGGGCGTGGTCCTGGGCGTGAGTTTCGACGGCCAGAAATCCCACCAGAAGTTCATCGCGAAATTTACCTTGCCGTTCACGTTGCTCTGCGACGAGGACAAGGTTGTGGCGACGGCCTACGGGGTCTACAAAGAGAAAAGCATGTACGGCAAGAAGTACTGGGGCATCGAACGCAGCACCTTTGTGATCGACCAGACCGGCAAGTTGAAGGCGATCTTTAGAAAAGTGAAGGTCACGGGGCATGTCGATGAGGTGCTGGCTGCCCTCAAGGCCTAAGTCGGATCGATTCCCTTCCTCCTCATGTCAGAATGGCTATGCGGCATATGAGCGTATTCTTCCGCAGAGCCGGTCTTTTCATTTTCTTCCTCGTTTGGACTGCGACCACCACCCTATTTGCTGCCGAGAAGATTCCCGGAACCTTGACGGTTCAGGATCGCCTCACATCTCCCAATCAATCGGCCACCATTGAAGCGACGCTTACCTGGAAGGGCTTCAAGACGGAGGCTGTTCTGGGGGGGGAGCCACTGGAGTTGCTTATCGCGGGCAAGGTCGTCGCGACTGCAGTGACTGGTGGAGATGGGCGAGCCATCTTTTCCTATACCCCGAAGGCCAAAGGGTCGGTCCCTTTCACCGTGCGAATCGGAAATAGTCCGAGAGTCGCCGCGATCGAGGCTGATGGAAATCTGGCCGTATGGGAACGGCGCGGTCCGATCATGGCGGTGGAGATGGCATCGCTCATGGAGGATCCCGTCGGGCAGGGGCCTTCCCTGATCTGGCCAGGGAAGGAAGCGGAGGGCAGGAGCCCGATGCCAGATGCAGCGGAGGAGCTCGGCAAGGTCACGCAGTTCTACTACAGCCTGCTCTATGTGGTGACGCAGGATCAGGCGGCTGGTTCCACCAGCCAGGCGAGCGCCCAAGCCAGACAATGGCTCAAGGATCGAAAGTTTCCGGTCGGCCATATTCTCGTGCTGCCATCCGATCCGGCAGCGCTTGGGGTGAAGCTCGATGCTTTGCATGCGGACGGCTGGAAGACGTTGAAAGTCGGAGTGGGGCGCACGAAGGCCTTTGCCGAAACATTCCTGCAAAGGCGTCTCGATGCCGTGATGGTGCCGGAGCCGGCCAAGGGAGAGGCGCCGCGCAAAGCGAAGGTGGTGAAGGAGTGGAAGGACGTGCGGCGGAAGTTGTAGCGGGCGACCGGATTGCCCTTCTTGCTCGCGCAACGCGCGGCCTCAGAAGGGGAGGAGGGGAGCAGCCGGACCATTCTTCTTGCTCGCTGAGGCCCCACGATGAAAGGGTGGTCCCTCAATGCGCGCAGTGAAGAACCGTCCGGCTGCTCCCCTTGAGGAGTGACAGTCCAAGTTCTTTCCCGACGCGCGCAGTAAAGGGCAACCCGGTCACCCGCTTGTTGAGATGCCTTCCACTTTGGTGGGGGGAGGAAATGGAAAATGAAGAGGCCTTGGAAGGCAGAGGGGTTAGCAGATCTTCGACAAGAAATCCCAATGCGTGCTATACGGATAAAAATCACAACTCCTCATTTTATGCGGATCAGCCGAATTTACAGTTTGGGGTCATAATGAAAAGCATGCCGCTAGTAATTTCTACCATAGCATTCATTGTCTTCACCGCCTTGCTCTACCTAGGTCTCATTGGTGAGGCGTCCTATTGCTTTCTTGTAGCCGCGGTCGCCCTTCTTGGAATCGTTCTTCACGGTTTCGGTCGTCTGCAGGAGCTCGACCTGAAGAATCTTCGTCTTGTTCTGCGCGAGTTGCAGGACACCAAGAAGGAGTTGTTCGTCCGGGAAGAAAAGCTGAAAGCCATTGCTTTGCCTCTGGCCCAAGTGATTGCTTTTACTGGTGCCTCCGAGGGTCGCATGGGCAGTCAAGAGACTTGGGAAGCCAAGCGCGAGTGGTATCGGCAAAAGATCCAGGCTTTGGTCGATGTCCTGGAACTCTCTCCCGCTGAAGCAGCGGAGGCCCGCAAGTACTCCGAAAAGTACGCCGAGCTTGATCGTGTCTTGGATGCAAGGAATGGTCTCCAGATATCAGATCCCGATTACCAGGAAGTCAAAGGAAAGTTGGAGCGGCTCTCCGCCGAGCTCATTGCGATGATGAAAGCTGATACAACAAAATGACTCACAACCCTTCGCTTCAGGCGACGGAGAGAAAGTAGAAGGGGTCGGACTGAGCGACTCCCGTATCTTCCATTCACCCCCTCTATCCTTTACTATAAGCCTTCAGACTTTGGACCTTGGACCTTCGACTTTTCCTTTAATCGAGGCTTCGCTGAATGAAAGCGAAAACGAGTTTTTCCTGCCAGGCTTGCGGGCATCAGGCGCCTCGGTGGCTTGGTCGCTGTCCTGATTGCAGCGGCTGGAATACCATGAAAGAGGAGCGGCAGGCGCCGACCGGCAAGGGCCGGCCTGCTGCGATGAAGATTGCCCAGGCCAAGGCCACCCCAATTGCCGAGATTGAAGTGGTGGGTGAGGACCGGCGGCTGACCCATATCGGCGAGTTTGATCGGGTGTTGGGCGGGGGAGTCATTCCCGGTTCGGTCATCCTGATCGGCGGCGATCCTGGGATCGGGAAGACGACCCTCTTGCTCCAGGCTCTCCCGCGCCTCTCGTCGAAGGACGAACCGGTGCTCTATGTTTCGGGGGAGGAATCTCCGAGGCAGATCAAGATGCGCGGGCAGAGGCTCGGCATCGAACATCCGAATTTGCTGATCCTGGCGGAAACCTCCCTCGAACAAATCCTCAAGGCGGCGCAGGAGATCCAGCCTGCCGCAGTGGTCATCGATTCAATCCAAACGGTTTACACAGAACAGATTACGTCCGCGCCAGGCAGCATCAGCCAGGTGCAGGAGGTGGCAGGCCAACTGATGTGGTACGCGAAGCGCAGCAGCGTGCCGGTCTTCATCATCGGCCATGTCACGAAAGAAGGGGCCATCGCTGGGCCGCGGTTGCTGGAGCACATTGTGGATACGGTGCTCTATTTTGAAGGGGACAAGGGGCACAGTTTCCGTATCCTCCGAGCGGTGAAGAATCGCTTCGGGTCGACCAACGAGATCGGCGTCTTCGAAATGAAAGACTCAGGCCTGGAGGAAGTGAGCAATCCCTCCGAGTTATTTTTGGCGGAACGGTCCCAGCGCACGACAGGGTCGGTGGTGGTGTCGAGCCTCGAAGGGTCGCGGCCGATTCTGGTGGAGTTGCAAGCCTTGGTCTCTTCCACGAGTTATGCGATGCCGAAACGCATGGCAAATGGCGTGGAGCAGAATCGAGTCTCACTCCTGCTTGCGGTCATGGAGAAGCGGCTGGGCATGCATCTGTCCGGGCAAGACGTCTATGTGAACGTCGTCGGGGGGATGCATATTGACGAGCCGGCCATCGATTTGGGCATTGTGGCGGCGGTCACATCGAGTTTGCGTGAAGTGCCGATCGAGCCGGGCCTGTTGGTCTTGGGCGAAGTCGGCCTTGGGGGCGAAGTGCGCGCGATTAGTCAGGCAGAGATGCGGATTCGTGAAGCGGCCAAAATGGGATTCAAACGCTGCCTGTTGCCGGAACGGAACTTGGCCAAACTGGAACCGATCGATGGGATTGAATTGATCGGGATCAGGGAAGTGGGAGAGGCGTTAGATGTTGTGTTGGCGTAGCCAAATAAAAATGCAAAATGCAAAATGCAAAATGGTTGGGCGGAGTCTTTTTGCATTTTTCATTTTGAATTGTACATTCGCGCTCCTCGCGGGTTGCGCGTTGATTGCGCCGCGGGAGGAGGTTCGTCCTCCGCTGGCGACGGTGGAGGGGCTGACGGCCTTGTTGAGTCAGAGAGAAGCGGCGCTTCAGACGATGAAGGGCCTCTTCAGCGCGAAGGTGCGGGGCGGGATCCTCCCGATCGCGTCGCGGGTGGAAGGCACCCTCTACTATCGCCGTCCTGATGCGATGCGTCTGCGTGGGTTTACCGCAGTCGGCAGCGAGCTCTTCGAATTCGTGCAGACGGGCGAGCAGTTCACGTTGCGGTTGCCGACGATGCGCCGTGTTCTGTCCGGCAATGCGTCCGATATGGGCGAGATGGGAAAGCTGGCCAGGCCGTTTCAGTTGAGCGTCTGGGCGATGGGCGGCCTGCTGGGCACTCGCACGATTGCGAAGGATGAGACTGCCACATTGGTAGAGGACGGGGATCGGTACAGGCTGGATGTTTCAGGTCCCTCATCCAACGGGGCGCAGGCGCTACGCCGGAAACTGTGGTTTGAGCGGCAGGCCTGGCTCGTCGTGAGGGAGGAGCGCCTCACGGAGTCCGGTTCTGTGGAAGCGACCATTCAGTATGAGGACTTCCGCGCGATCGGTGGAGCCGCGGCAGTCTCCACCACCAGCGAGGGGCAGTTGCGGCGGCCGTTTAAGGTTTTATTAGTTGATGGGAAGGGGCAGGGGAGCGTGGAGATGACGTTTCACGAGATGATCCCGAATCAACCGCTGGCTTCCACTGATCTCGCGCAGTTCTAACAGGATGCTGAAACCGTTCGCCAGCTTCGTTCTCGGCTCATCGAAATCCTCAACGTACCCCTGAGGGTACGCCTCCGGTTTCGACTCGCCTGCGGCCTTGCTGGACGAACGGTTTGAGTATCCTGTGGGACGCAATGTAGCTTTTTTGTAGAACGGGTAGAAGCGATGAAGGTGCTAGCAGTTGAAACGGCGACCTCCTGGCAGAGTGTGGCGATCCTCGATGGGACGCGCGTGCTGGCCCGGCATGACCAGGATGCGGGCGGGTCTCATGCCAAGCTCCTGTTGCCTGTGATCGACCGGTTATTCAGCGAGTCTGGTTTGACGCTGAAGCAGTTGGATGGGCTGGTGGTGTCGATCGGGCCCGGGTCCTTCACAGGACTTCGCGTCGGCCTGGCGACGCTTCTCGGGTTCCGCACGATCAGCCAGCTTCCCTTGGCCGTCGTCCCGACCCTTGAGGGCATGGCCTGGAATCTCCGGGGAACCTCGACGCTGCTCTGTCCTGTGCTCAACAGCCGCCGAGGGGAACTCTATTGGGCGCTCTTTCGCTGGACTAGCGAAGACCGGTTGGAGCGAGCGGCCTCGGAACAGGTGGGCACGCCCGTCATGCTGGGGGGCAGCCTCACGGAATCGGTTCTGTTGTTTGGAGAGGGTTGGACGGTCGAAGCCTCAGCTATCCGTGCGTCGCTTCCTCCCTCCGTCAAGATTATCGAGGCGCCGGGCCAGGCGATGAAACCTTCGGCCGTGTCGATCGGGTTGGCAGGGATTGAACGGCTCCGCCGAGGTGAACGAGCAGGAATCGGCATCAGCCCCCTGTATGTGCAACGGACCGCCGCGGAATTGAAGTATGAAGAATCCGGCGGCATTTCGCCTGTGCTTTTGCGGCAGGAACGGGTCGCGAAGAAAGTGCAGGCGCGGGCTGCGGTGGTACGGACTCCATCCGGGCGCACGAAGGCGATACGCGAGAGCGGCAAGGGCGGGACGCGGGGCGGAGCATGATGAGTGTCGAATGGGTGATTGAGCCGGCGACGATTGAATCATTGCCGGATATTCTGCAAATCGAAGAAGCTTGCTTCTCCTCCCCCTGGACGCGCAAAATGTTGGAGGCGGAACTGAGCGGGAATCGCTTCGCACATTTTCTGTTAGCCAAGCGGACGACGCCAGGCGACGCTGGTTCCTCTTCGATTATCGGGTATCTCTGTTTTTGGGTTATCTTTGAGGAAGTCAGGCTGATGAACCTCGCGGTCATCGAGTCGATGCGGCACAAGGGCATCGCCAAAGCCTTGGTTTCGCAGGCCCTGGAGGAGGGGGCGGCACAGGCTGGGATGCGCGCCCTGCTCGAAGTGCGGGCGTCGAACCATGCGGCGCAGGCCCTCTACCGAAGCTTGGGGTTTCGCGACGTGACGACCAGACCGGCTTACTACACCAATCCCCTAGAAGATGCGGTATTGATGGAACTGGACCCGATTGTATCGGAGTCTGCTCGAGTGACAGAAGCATTCGGTCGCGACGGAGGACGTATCACGCCACTGCAGTAATTTCATCACCAGGAGGTGCGACATGCTGACAGACAGTATGATTGCGGAACGGCTGCGCCGATCCAGTTACGAATTCCGTACACTGGAGGAATCCCATCACCGTTTGGACCTGGAATTGACCGACTTGCAGAAGCGCCATGTGCTGACTCCGGCCGAAGAACAATCGAAGAAGCAATTGCAAAAAGAGAAGCTGGCGAAGAAAGATAAAATGGCCGAGCTGATCCGCGCCCATCGAGATCAGGAACTGCAGGCCGCTATACGCTGAGGAGCATCGTCGCGGGGCTGGGGTAGACCAGCAACCGGGACCGGAGTCATGGCACAGATTCTCAATCCCCTTGCCGCGCATATCCGGACCGTCAAGCATCGCCTGATCATCATCGGGGCCACGCTGTTGGTGGCCCTGATGGTGTCCTTTACCTTTTCCGGGGAGATGGTCGCCTGGCTGAACCGCCCCTTTCCCAACCAGCTGGTCTTCTACGGACCGACTGAAGCGCTCTTCGCCTCCATCAAGGTGTCGTTTCTGGCGGCGATCCTGGCGAGCATGCCGGTCATCTTCTATCAATGCTGGAAATTTATTGAGCCAGCGTTGCTGCCCAAGGAGCAACGCTGGGGCTTCCCGCTGTTTGCGCTGGCCGGGGCGCTGTTCGCGCTCGGCTTGATCTTTTGCAATCTCGTCATTCTTCCGCTGGTCATCGAGTTTTTCGTCAGCTTCGGCATGGATCACGACGTGACTCCGCTCCTGAGCGTCGGGACCTATATCGACTTCAACGTCAAATTCCTGCTGATCTTCGGCTGCGCGTTCGAGTTGCCGCTGGTGCTTACCATTCTGGCGCGGGTTGGCGTGGTAACCGGAGCGACATTAGCGAAGTATCGGAAGCACGCGATCATGGCCGCCTTGATTTTCTCGGCCATCGTGACGCCAGACGCGACCCTTTTCACCATGCTTTTGATGGCCGTGCCCTTGATGGTGTTGTATGAGATCGGGATTCTTGGCGCCCGCATCTTTGGCCGGGGAGGCCCGACCGAAATCAGCTTGCCCCTCGATCCGGATTTGCCGATGGGACCGGCCGGCCACCGTGTCCGCTAGCAGGATGCTGAAAAGGGGCGGGGTAGCTGGGACGATCACCGTGCTCGCGCAACGCGCGGCCTCGGAAGGCCCTCGTTGGACGCGCGCAGTTGGGATCATCCCAGCCACCCCTTAAAAAGTGATAGTTCGTTGCGGCCTTGCTGGACGAACTGTTTGAGCATCCTGCGGTGCTTCAAGCCTCAAGGCCAAACGGTGTAAGATTATCGCGCATGTTGCATATGCCGAATTTTTCGCAGTCTGCTAGAAAGCGTGAAGTGGGAAGGATTGAGATGAAGCTTGTTGGAATGTGGTTGGTCATGTTGTGTCTCTGTGCAGGCACTGCCGGGCCTGTGTTTGCTGAGTCAGGCACGCCGCATAATGAGCCAACCGGGCGGGAGTTGACCAGCATTCAGGCCCTCACGTCTGTCGGGAACGATCTGGTCTATGCCGGCTCGTTCGGCCATGGCCTCTTCCGCAGTGAGGATCGTGGCGCTACCTGGACGAGGTCCGGACAGGGCGTGACGGACCCCTTCATTCTGACCCTGACGACGGGGAAAGACGGCGCAATCTATGTCGGCACCTTCCGTGGCGGAGTTTTTCGCTCGCGCGATCGCGGAAAGAGTTGGCAGGCGATCAACAGCGGACTTAAACATCTGGAAATTAAATCCTTGCTCTCGGCGGGGGATGCGCTCTATGCCGGAACGGCCGATGGGGTCTATCGGCTGAGCGCGGCCAACGACCGTTGGGCGATGGTTTCCACCGGCTTGAGCGATATTCTGGTTCATGCCTTGGCCCTCTCCTCCGACGGGACGCTCTTTGCCGGTACGTCAGGGAAAGGCATCTTGCGATTTAAGGCGCAAGCGGCCGGGTGGGTGCGGCAGCAACAGGGACTTAAAGACCATGAAGGCATGGTCGAGAACTTCATCCGGGTGCTGACGATCGATCCTGAGGGGAGCATCTATGCCGGGACCTTCGACGGAGGGGTCTTTCGCAGTGTCGATGCAGGGGTGACCTGGCGCGCTATTAGCCGGGCCTTGCCGAACGATTCGATCCGCGGAATTCTCTTCAATAGCCGGGGGCTTTTCGTGGCGACGGGCCATGGGATTTTCAAAACGATAGACAAAGGGAAGAAGTGGGTGCCGCTTAACAAGGGATTGACGAGCATGTCGGTCCAAGTGCTGATCGAGTCCGGCGCAGGTCTGCTCTATGCCGGAACGAGCGAAGGGGCCTTCCGCAGCGATGACGACGGGCAGACGTGGCATTCCATTAATCAGGGTCTTGAAGGGGGGGAGTCTCCGGCTCCCTTCCGTTTACGTTAACCAAGAAAGGGTAGAGGACGATGTCAGAGCCGACCGAAAACACGCGAGCCACTATTACTGTCAGCAGCAAGGGAACCCAGCTGGGTGAGATCGTATTGCGATTTTTCCATGATGTGGCGCCGGGCCATGTGAAGAACTTCACGAAGCTGGCCCAAGAAAGTTTCTATAACGGCACGACCTTTCATCGGGTCATCCCCGGTTTCATGATTCAGGGCGGCGATCCCAACAGCAAGAGTCCCGACCGTGCGTCGCACGGCATGGGTGGGCCTGGCTATCAGATCAAGGCCGAGTTCAACAGCAAGCCGCACAAGCGCGGAGTCGTATCCATGGCTCGTTCGAACGAGCCGGACAGCGCCGGTTCGCAGTTTTTCATCTGCGTCGCGGACGCAAACTTTCTCGATTGGCAGTACACGGCCTTCGGCGAAGTAGTCAGCGGGATGGACGTGGTGGATAAGGTCGTCGCTATGAAGCGTGACGGCCGCGACAATCCGTTCGAGCGAGTCGAGATGACTGTGACGATCAGCGAGAGCTGATCGTCACAATGTAAAATGGAAAATTCAAAATGAAGACTTCCCGCGGCGGCATCCATTTTTCATTTTGCGTTTTGATTTTTTCATTCGCCGTTCTAGCCGCCGGCTGTGCCATTCCCATGGTGCCGTATCGCGCGGTCTATGAGGACCCGGTCAATTACGTCCGGCTGGAACGGGATGAAACGGTTTTGCCTGAGTGGTCGCCCAGCGCCCATGCGCATCCGATCACGATGCCTGTCGAGGATCTGACTCGCATCCTTGACGGCATCTCGGTCAGGGAGCATCGGATTTGGTTGCAGACATGGATGCAAGGCGAGGCGCCGCTCGAGCCGGCGTTTCGTCCTGAGGAGCTGGCCCTCTTGTCCCGGCAGATTGCCGCGGCCTTGGCCGAAGCCCAACCGGATGAACGGGTGACGTTTTATCTCAGTCAGCCGCAAACGTCCGTCAAGCGCATCATTACGTCAGGCGGCCTCTATCTTCACGGCACGGAGTTGCATCTCACGTTAGGGAATTGGCAGGTGCTCTACGGCATTCCAACCTATGGGATGATCTACGATCGGCGCTATCCTCTGCGAGCGACGGCCGCGAAGGGGTTCGATATTTTCTTCGATCCGAACGAAGCGATCGTCGAGCAGCACCATAGTTTTTTGGATACGGTGCTGGCCAACACCAGAGATGAACTTGTCATCGACCTCACGAAACTCACGCCAGGCCCCACCGCCTCGCTAGTGCAGCGCTGAGTCGATCTCCAGCTGGCTCCGTCTTCCCGCTGCATAGGCGAGGGTGACTTCCGCGATCTTGTAATCGTATTGCGCTTCCGCCAGCCTGGTCTGCGCTCCCGTGACGGCGACTTCCGATTGCGTCACTTCCACCACCGTACCGAGACCGAGCTTATAGCGCTGCTTCGCGAGGTGCAGCGCTTCCAGCGAGGTTTTTACCTGTTCTTCTGACAACGTGATCTGTTGCGCGAAGGTGAGGGTGTCGAGGTAGGCATTCGTGACCTGTTGCGTCAGGGCCTGTTCGATGCTGAGGCTGACGGACTGGGCCGCCACCTGTTGCGCGCTCGCTTCGCGCACCTGGTTTTCGATCATGAACCCCGTGAAGATCGGCATGGAGACCGAGGCGCCGCCGGCCCACCAGCCGCCGGTCGTGACGTTCCGGCTGGAGTCGAAGGTGTCGTATTGGCCGCCGCTGGCGATGGCGGAAATCGTCGGGAGGTACTGCTTCTTCATGGCCCGGAGCTTGGCTTCCGCCGAGGCGCTCTGTTCTTTGGCCCGTTGCAGTTCCGGATGGGTCAAACTGTCGGCGATCAACGAGGGGAGTTCGCGCGGCACGCGCACTTCCACCGAGACATCCTCCAGCACATAGTCCGCCGCGCCGACGACACCCATCGCGCGATTGATGTCGGCAAAGCTGGACTTGAGGTCGTTCCGGCTCTTCACCAGCAGCGACTGCGCATTGACCAATTCCAGCCGCGCCAGGTCGAAGTCGAGCTTCGATTTCAACTGTTGGCGGTAGAGGGTTTCGATCTGGCCGGTGATGAGCCCCCGTTCACGCACGGTCTCTTCGGCGATCTGCACCAGCTTGCGCCGTTTCAAACTGTTGAGGTAGGTCCGTTGGATGTTGACGACGATGAGGGCGCGGCGGGCCGCGACATCCTGCGCGGAGGCCCGTTGCGACAGTTCCGACGCCTGGACCATGTTCTGTGTGTAGCCGAAGTCGTAGAGCCGTTGGCTCGCTAAGATTCCGGTCGAGTAGGCGCTCATGTTGGGTTGCAGCAGGCCGCCGGCCGGCGTGACGAAGCGCGGGTTGATCCTGGCTGCCCCATTGGCTGCATCCATATTGGCGGAGACTTGCGGATAGTAGAGCGAGCGGGCCTGCTCGGTTCGCGCTTCGTTCATCTTGAGGTTGGCCCCTCCCTCTTGCACAAGGGGATGGTTCTTGAGTCCCGCATCGACGGCCTGTTGCAGGGCCAGGAAGCTGCCTTGTAGCAGGACTGGCGGAGCGTCCTGCGCCGGCTGCGCAAAACCTGCGTGAGGATCGAGCGCGCCGAGTGTGACGAGCGCGAGACCTGCCGCGATGAGGAGCCTGGTGTTGAGTGCTGTCATGGTCGTTCTCCTGATGATGGGTGTGAGACGGTCCGACATCGGTTATTTACTGGTGGCGGCTGGTGGAGCCTCCGGGCTGCTCCCCGGTGACCGCCGTTCGAATTTCTGTTGCGAGAGCTTGGCGTCCGGCAGATTGAATGGCGCGGGAGTCACGCGGGCCCCTTCCACCAGTCTGCGCTTGCCGACGACGACGACGTTTTCGTCGCCCGACAGTCCCTCCGTAATCTCCATCCAGCGGCCGTCGCTGATGCCGGTTTGCACCGGCACCGATTTCGCGCGTCCGCCTTCGACGATGAACACAGACTTGCCTTTTGGCCCGCTGACGATGGCTTGCGGCGGCAGCACGAGCGCGTTGGGAATCTCCCGCAGCCCGAGCGACACTTCCACATAGGTGCCAGGGCGGAGCGCATGGTCCTTGTTCGGGATGTCGATTTCGACGAGGAGGCTCCGCGTCGACGGATCGAGCGCGAGAGTCGACCGAGTGACGGTGCCGGTGAAGGATCGTCCGTCGAGCCCCTTGACGATCACGGTGGCCTTGGTCTTGCCCGGCACCACCCAGGGAGAGTCGTCCTGGGGCACGTTGGTGTAGACCCGCACGGTATCGAGATCCATGATCGTGAAGAGCGGAATCGCTCCGGCCGACGAGGCCGTGGCGACCTGGATCAGCGCGCCGGGATCGGCAAAACGGGCCGTGATGATCCCCGCATAGGGCGCGCGCACCTTCGTGTAGTCGCGCAGCGCCATTCGTTGCTCTACGAGATGTTTGGCTCCCTGGGCGGAGGCCTCCGCGACATCGACATCCTGCTTGGCGATTACGTCCGGCGATTCTTTCCATACCTTGGCCAGCCGTTCGAACGTCAGCTTCTTGATGTGGTAGTCGGACAGGGCCTGATGGAACTGCTCTTCCACTTCCGGCGCATCGATGATGGCCAGGATCTGATCCTTCTTCACCGGATCGCCTTTATCCGGGCCGATCCATTTCAAATAGCCGGACACTTTGGCGTAGAGCGTCGTTTGATAGAGCGGCGAGATGTTCGCCGGAAGGGTGACGGTATAGACCAGCTCCCGTCTCGTCGGTTTCGTGACCTGCGCATCCACCGGCTGGCTGTCATCGTGAGCGCCGGCTTTCGGAGCGTCCTGCGAGGACGAGGGATGGCTGTCGCCTGGCAGGGCCGTCGTCTGTTCCCCGGTGCCGTGAAGGGAGAGATAGCCTCCGATGGACAGCGCCGTCATCGCCGCTAGAGTTGCGATGAGCCAGCGGCGCGGCGTGGATGGCGAAAGAGGGGTCCGTTCGTCGAGGTCGTCCATCAAATCTCCTCAGAGGTGGCTTGAGGTGTGGGAGAGTGCGCGACATGCACACGATTGGTCAGGACCAGGCTATGCAGCACCGGCACGACGAGCAGCGTCATGATGGTGGAGACGGCCAGGCCCCCGACGACGGCGCGGGCCAAGGGGACCATCGTTTCATTCCCTTCGCCGAATCCCATCGCCAGCGGCAGCAATCCCAGAATCGTCGCGAGGGCCGTCATGAGAATCGGGCGGACGCGGCTGGCGCCGGCTTGGAAGACGGCTTCCTCCGCGGTGGCGCCGGCTCGCACCCTGCGGTTGGCCGAGTCCACCAAGAGAATGCTGTTGGAGACCACGATGCCCATCATCATGAGGGTCCCGATCATGGATTCCACGTTGACCGAGGTATTGGTCAGGTGCAGCAAGAGGACGGTGCCGATCCAGCCGAGCGGCACTGCCACCAGGATGATCAAGGGATCGATCAGGGACCGGAAGAGTCCGACCATCACGAGATAGATCAAGAGCACGGCCAGCGGCAGCGCGAGGGCAAAGTTGCCGATGGCGGATCGCATGTTGGCCACCTCGCCGCGGAGTTGCAGCGTCACATCCTTCGGGAGCTGGATGGTGGCCAGAACCGCTTCAATGTCTTTCGCGACGTGGCCCAGATCGTTGCCGACCGGCGTGATGAGCACGTCGATCATCCGGGAGAGATCGTAGTGGTCCACGGAATCGGGGCCGGTCTTGAAGGATAGGGAGGCTACATCCCGGAGGAGCACAGGGGGGCCGCGCCGCTCGTCTCCCGACGCATAGAGGCCGCTGGACAGGTCCAGCTGCCGTCCGGCGAAGGGCGTGTTCTGGAGCGCCTGGGTCGAGCCGCTCGTCGCACTCGAGGTCAGGGAGGAGGCGGAGCGCAGCTGCGTGCGGGCGCCGATGATCGGGGTGTTGAGGAGGTCTTCGGTCTTGGTCAGGGACTGTTCCGGATATTGGGCCAGCAAGTAGTAGCCATTGCCGGTCTTGGGATCGAGCCAGAAGTTGGGGCTCAAGGCAATGTTCGAGCTGATGCCGGTGATCACGTCCACGATGACGCGCTCCTGCGTAATGCCGTAATAGGCGGCCTTGGTCCGGTCCACGTCGATGTGCATCTCCGGATAGCTCTTGCCCTGCTTGATCCGCACATCCACCGTGTTTGGCACCTGCGCGACCTTCTGCTGAATCTCTTCCGCCACCGACCGGATGATATCGAGCGTCGGCCCCTTCACCTGAATGTCGATCGGCGCGCGCAGACCGAAGTTCAGCACGTCGCTGATGATGCCGCCGGTCTGGAAGGCCACCTCAACGCCTGGCAGGGAATCGTGCAGTTTGGCGCGCAACTGCGTGATGTAGTCGTCCGTGCGCCCTTGGTGGCCCGTCACGAGGTTGACCAGCACAAAGGCCGTGTGGCTGCCGGTGTTGGGGGCGAAACGGGCCGCATCGCCGAAATAGAGACCGGTGTTGGAGATGACTTCTTCCAGGTCGCTCTTGGGGATGGTCTCCTGCACCAGCTGTTCGATCTGCGCCACAATCGCCGTGGTCTTTTCAATTCGCGACCCTTCCGGGGCGACGATGTGCAGGGTGAAATTGCCCGCGTCGATCCGGGGAAAGAACTCCTGGTGGAGGAGCGGGACCAGGAGGAGGGCTGTGCCGAGGAGGGCCAGGAGGGCCAGGCCGATCACGACCGGCTTGAGGCGCAGGCTGGTCCGCAAGAGCGGGAGATAGAGGGCCAGGACATAGCGGAACCAGCCGCTGGAGGCAGAGCTCTCCTTTGTGCCGTCTCCTCCATGGCCCTTCTGGTAAAAACTGGCGAGGAGCACCGGCGTGACGGACATCGAGACGGCATAGTCGGCCAGCATGGCAAAGGCCACGGTCATGGCCAGCGGCACGAAGAGGAATTTAATGATGCCGGTGAAGAACATGATGGGGAGGTAGACGATCAGGATGCAGATCGTGGCGACCAGGATCGGGAGCGTCAGCTCGGTCGCGCTGTCTTCGGCGGCGGAGCGTCCGTCCTTGCCCATTTCCAAATGGCGATGCAGGTTTTCCTGCACCACGATGTTGTTGTCCAGCAAGGTCCCGATTACGAGCGCCAACCCGCCGAGGGTCATGATGTTCACGCTCTGGCCGGTCAAATAGAGCGCGACGAGCGCGGACGTGAGCGAGAGGGGAATCGCCAATCCGACGACGAGCGCAGCCTTGAAGCTGCTGAGGAAGAGATAGATCATCAGGCCGGCCAGCACAGCCCCCAGGAGCCCTTCTTTTTGCAGATTAGCAATGGCCTGCCGGATATAGAGCGACTGGTCGTAGATGAACTTGACCGTCGTGCCGGCGGGAATCTCCGTCAGCTTCGAGAGCTTCGCGCGGATGCCGTCCGTCACCTCCAGCGTGTTGGCCCCCTCCTGTCTGGTGATGGGGATATAGGTGGCCTCGCGCCCGTTCACCCGCACGATCGAGGTTTGAATGGCCGCGCTATCCGCCGCTGTGCCGATGTCGCGCACGAAGATCGGCGTGCCGTTCACGATTTTGATCGGGATATCGTTGATCTTCTCAACCGCCTCGATGAGGCTGTTCGAATAGACGTAGTAGTCCAGGTCGCCGATCTTGATATCGCCGGCCGGGATGATGGCGCTCTGGGTGTTAATGGCTTTGACGACGTCCGAGGGGGAGACGTCGCGCGCGACCATCCGTTGCTGGTCGAGGAAGACGGTGATCTGCCGGACCTTGCCGCCCAGCGGGGGGCCGAACGAAATGCCGGGGATGGTGGCGATCTGCTGGCGCACGGTGAAATAGGCCAGGTCGCGGATTTCTTTCGCGCCTAGCGTGTCGCTGCTGATCGAGAGGAGCCCCACCGGCAGGCTCGCCACGCCGAACTTATAGACGGACGGAGGATAGACGCCCGGCGGGAGCAGGCGGATGATGCTGTAGGCCAGGCTGGTCAGTTCTGATTGGGCCGAATCGATGCTGTACTCAGGTTGGAAGAAGACTTTGATGTAGCTCATCCCGGCGAGCGACTGGGATTCGATATGTTCGACATAGCTCGCTTCGACGAACCGCTGCTCCATCTTGAGCGTAATTGCCCCCTCCATCTCGCTGGGGCTCAGGCCCCGGTAGAACGTCGTCACGAGGATGGTCGGGATCTTGATCTCGGGGAAAATGTCCACCCGCATCTTTTGGTAGGAGACGGCTCCGAGCACGAGCACGATCATGCAGAGGGCAAAGACAGCGTAGGGATTCCTGAGGGCAGCGCGGGTCAGCATGCTGTTTCAACCATTAGCGGGCGGTTCCATGTGAGCCAGTAGCGGCAGAGGTCCGTTATGCAGTGGACAAGTTCATCAAAGGTGCCTGGTTTTATCACATAACCGTTCGCTCCGCAGCTATAGGAATTCGCAAGATCGGCCGGATCGTCGGAGGTGGTAAAGATGAGGGTGGGGATCGCCGCAAATCGGGCATCGGATCGGAGCCGTTTCAGTAGGTCGCAGCCGTTTTGACTGCAGAGATTTAGGTCCAGAAGAATCAGGGATGGCGAGGCAGGTGGCATGGTCTCTGTGCTCGCGGAACGCGCGGCCTGAGAAGGCCCTCGTTCGACGCGCGCAGTGGAGACCATGCCACCCGCCTCGCCTTGGGACCGGTCATGATTTAACGAATAGGACTGGATAGCCGCGTGTGCCATCCACTGAGTCTCGAAAAAATGGAACGCAGCCTCGGCGTCTTGTTCGGTATAGAGGGTGACGTCGAGGCCTGTTTGAGCGAGCGCGAGGCGAAAGAGCTCGCGTTCGCCTGGGCTGTCGTCGATCAAGAGGATGGAGGGATGCGTCGTCATATATAGATGACATCGCAGGGATTGTGCCGGGTTTGAAGAATGAGAACACGTGGATTGAATGACTAGCGATAACAGGGAGTTGAGTTGGTGGCGCCGTGCGAACGACGAACAACGAGATACGAGCGACGAGTTGAAGGATGGGGAGGAATTCCAGAGGGGAGGGGAGAAATTCCATAAGGTCCAAAGAGCGGGTCCTGTCGCTGACCAGCCCAGCCGGCTTCGCACCCCGCCCGGTGTGGGGCCCCGCTGCAGGCGGCTGGGCTCCCATGTCAGCGCCACCCGCAAGAGGGATCATCTCGCCCTAGTGGGGAGGGGAGAGACGAGCAAGCTTGGAAGGAGCATTGGATACTGCTTGGCGAGGGCCAAGCCGAGCTATCGCGGTCTACCTATTTAGTGGGTTGACACTAGTGATATCGAGTCGTAGCCTGTGCCAAACCATTCTGAGTGTTACATCTATGCGTATTTCTAGGATTCAGATTCAAAACTTTCGGAACTTTGCCAAGCTGGATGTGTCGCTTGGTACACATGCGGTCATTGTAGGTGAAAATAAAATTGGCAAATCAAACCTACTACACGCGCTACGTTTGATTCTTGACCCTTCATTGCCGGATTCTGCGCGAAGGCTACGGGAAGAAGACTTTTGGGATGGATTGGAGAGACCCCTCGGTAAGGATGATCGCATCACGATTTCTGTTGATGTGGCTGACTTTGAGGACGATGAGAGTCAGCTCACACTTCTTTCAGAGCATTTGATCAATCCAAAGCCAATGGTTTCTCAGCTTACTTATGTCTGGCAACCCATGCCAACTTTGCTTGGTGCCCCGAAGAAGGAGGCTGACTATGAATTCTTGGTGTATGGCGGGGTCCGACCAGAGAAGCAGATCAGCTATGAATTGCGCAGGCGTTTGCCGATGGAGCTAATGCCAGCACTTCGAGATTGTGAGGGCGATCTCGCTCGGTGGACACGCTCACCACTTCGTCCTTTGTTGGACAAGGCGGCAGCAGAGATTGATCGTGGTGAGCTTGAGAAGCTCGCTAAAGCTGTCGATAAATCGACCGACAAGTTGACCGAGCTAGAAGAAGTGAAATCAGTTGCTCTATCTATCAAGGAGAAACTCATCGCAATGGTCGGTTCTGCACAATCATTGGAAACGGTTCTTCGTTTTTCCCCGACTGACTCAGCCAAATTAGTTCGGGCGCTTCGAATTTTCATCGATGGCGGACGCCGTGGTATTGCTGACGCAAGTCTTGGTTCGGCCAATGTGCTGTACCTAGCGTTGAAGAGTCTAGAATATGACCTGCTCGTTGAGGATGGAGACCGCGATCACACATTTTTGGCGATTGAGGAGCCGGAGGCACATCTCCATCCAACTCTCCAGAGGCTCATTTTTCGAAACTACCTACGGGTTCGTGGTGAGGAAGAAGGTAAGGATGTGGATCATGCTGCAACGATTTTGATGACAACCCATTCGCCTCATATCGCCAGCGTAACGCCTCTGGAAGACTTCCTACTCTTGCGTTTGAATAAAGAGGGTAATGCGACTGAGGCCGTATCAACGGCTTGTATTGCCTTAGAGGATGACGAGGTGGCAGACCTCGAGCGGTACATTGATGTAAATCGAGGTGAACTCCTTTTTGCCAAAGGTGTGATCTTGGTAGAGGGTGATGCCGAAAAGTTTCTAGTTCCCGTGTTGGCAAAAAACCAAGGCTACGACCTTGATGAGCTTGGTATTTCCGTCTGTTCGATTTCAGGGACTAACTTCTATCCATATCTCACGCTATTGGGCCTGAAAAATTTGGATATGCCTGTCGTGGCATTGACTGATTTTGATCCTCGAAAGCCGAAAGATGATGGTACTCCCAAGGAGCCTCTTGGTCCAGGGCGTGTTGTGAACGAGATGATGAGAGCATTGCTTGATGAGAAGACCTACGGGAAGAATGATTTTGAATCGTTGCTGAAGATGGCCTCGAAAAACGGAATATTCATGGGCTCCCATACCTTTGAGGTGGACTTGTTCAAGTCCGGTCTAAAAGATGAGTTGTCTAAAGTGATGGATGATGTCAGTACAAATGAGGCAATGAAGAAAAGGGTAAAGGGCTGGGCCAAAGATCTAAAATCTTTTGACGTCGAATCATTTCTCAATGACATCGAGCATGTGGGCAAAGGGCGCGTTGCCCAGCGTCTCTCTAGTATCCTTGCGGAGTCTGGAACAAGTTCGTGCCCTAGCTATGTCGCTCAAGCTCTGAAATATGTCTACGAAAAATGCAAGCGGGATTAAACCTGCATATATTTCGGCTGCAGAGCAGCTTCGCAAGAATGCCAAGCAGTGGCAGGCGTACAACTCTGTCGGTAACTGCGTTATTCTCGCCGGTCCTGGAAGTGGAAAAACTAAGACTCTTGCCATCAAGCTTGCCCGAATACTAGCTGAAGACGTCCAGCCGCCTCGTGGGATTGCCTGTATTACGTACAATAATCAGTGCGCACGTGAACTGAGGCGCCGGTTGTCGAAATTGGGTGTCGAAGATGGTGGTAGAGTGTCGATCGGAACGCTTCACTCATTTTGCTTGCAGCACATCATTTCGCCATATGCCCATCTCACGCCATTGCCCAAGAAGTTTCCGATAAACGTGGCCTCCGTAGACGAAGTCGATCGGCTCCGCGATCAAGCTTTACGTATGACCATAGGTGACGAACGTTGGACGGCAAGATTTGATAGGTATCGGCGGGACCACCTGGATAGAAACACTCCTGAATGGAATTCTGACGATGAAGATGCCGCGCGTGCCATTGAACAATATGAATTCCTCCTGGACGAGCTAGGCCTGATTGATTTTGACGGAATGGTCTTAATCGGATTACATCTCGTTCAGAACTACAGCTGGATTCGAAAGGCGCTGGCTGCTCGCTTTCCTGTGCTGGTTGTTGATGAGTATCAAGATCTGGGACATGCCTTGGATCGAATCGTTCAAAGTCTTTGCTTTGATGCAGGAATAAGACTTGTGGCAGTCGGGGACCCAGATCAGTCCATCTATGGTTTCACTGGTGCGGATCCATCGCTGCTCCGTAATCTTGCCGCAAGGAAGGATGTCGAGATGGTGCAGCTGCAAATGAATTATCGTTGCGGGGCTGCGATCATCGAAGCATCAGAGGTCGCGCTTGGTGAGGAGCGTGGATTTGAGTCCGCAATAGATGAACCAGGGGCCATATATTTTCATGAGCGGCCGAAAGGCAGTGAGGATCAGGCCGACTTCATTTGTCGAACGCTCATACCTGAGGCGCTCAAGCGTAGAGCAGGTCGCAAGCTTGGTGATATCGCAGTGCTTTATCTGGACAAAGGTGATGGTAGTAATATCGCTCGGGCTGTAAAGAATGAAGGGTGGCAGTTTATTCGTGTCGATGGCAATAACCCATACCAGCCCTCGACCGTGACATACTGGCTTGAGGATTGTGCTGCGTGGTGTGCCGGGGCGTGGAAGACCGGAGAAATTCGTTTATCTGAACTAGTGCGACAGTGGTTGGCATTTAATGAGAGCTTGCGAACGGAAAAGGAACAGCGTCTAGCGCGGATAACTTTGGTTAGTTTCCTGCAGGACTGGCGAGACCCCAATCGATCGTTTAATGAATGGCTATCTCAGCTCCTCAAAGAGGGGTTGGAAGTTACTCTGGGAAGAGAACCTAGGTTACTGGATGACAAGAAAAAAGTTCTGAATCTGTTTCAGATTACCTCGAATAATGGCCCATTAGAGGCTTTTACAGTTGGGTTCTTTGGAGGGCAAGGTGGATCACCCGATCATTTGAGTCTTACCACCCTTCATTCAGCTAAAGGGCTGGAATACGATGTCGTGATCATGTTTGGGTTGGAAGATGGACGAATGCCTTATTATGACGATTCAGGAGAAACCCTTCGTGAGAAAAGGCGGCTGTTCTATGTGGGGTTCACCCGAGCACGTCACGAAGTCCATATGGTCTATTCCGGTTGGTATCAAGACCGTTTCGGAAGAATTTGGAAGAAAGGCAGATCACGATTCGTTAGTGAGGTTGAAGCCAAACTTAGAGTCTGATGTCAGGCTGGACTTCGTGAGCAGGGGGTGAGGAGGGGGAAAGTGAGTGGAAGCCCTGCTTCGAAAGTTCAACCCTGTCAGCCGGCCACCGCGTTCTGGTTGTATTGCGCTGAACGTCTGAACCATTTCACGTCTTACGTTTCACTTTTCACGAGCGAAGCGCACAGGATCGTGTACGTGGGCTCGGCGCCATGTATGACAGCGCCGAGCCCACCCGCGTTCTTGTTACTTGGCTGCGCCGACTGCAGCGCTGGGGGCGCTGGTTGCTGCTGCTTTAGCAGGTGCACTCTCTTTCGCTGCAGCAGGCTGAACCTTTGCTGCTTCCGCTTTTGCTGGCTTGACGCTGTTCATGTTCCTGACGCCGCCTGGGACGCTCAGGTCCACCACACCGCCGAACGCTCCGGCAAAGGGGCTGCCTGGGGCAGTCTGGGAAGATTCCTCTGCCTGAGCGTACCCTGCACCGCACATCAGTCCCACTGCGATAACGGCGACTGCAACGTTCTTCTTGAAATTCATGATCTCTCTCCTTGATTAACTAGAGGTTTGATACGGCACTCTGCCCCCTGTTGGGGGTCTCATGGACAGGTATGACCGAAGTTCCTTCCTTTGTATGGGATGTCATTTATGAGGGTGAGGTGCTTCTGGATAGATAATGGTATGCACCGCTCATCCTAGCATGCGCATGAAAGCGTGTGCATGACCTATCAGAAGCCCTATTGGAAGACTGAACTCTCTGTGAATGGGGCAAGAAAAGTGGCAGGCTGCTTATTCGGAAGGTCTTGCCTCGCTAGCCGCCCACCGCGTCCAGAAAACGAAGAGCCGATGGCGTATAGCCTATGGCTGATAGCGTGAGTAGGAAACATCCCGTTTCCTGCATCAGCTATTAGCCATCGGCCATAAGCTCTTTCCTTCCTTCATACGCTCTTCTCCCCAACGAGATACGCTTCACGAGCGCCGGTCTTTTGCGCGCGTTTCACGTCTCACGTCTCACGTTTTACGTTTCACGAGAGATCTTTCGGGATTGCCGGGATCTTAGGCGGGGATGTCGATGTATTCGACTTGGCTGCTGGGGAGAGGGATTGGAAGGCCGTCTTCTTTGAGACCTTCCAGATGAAGTTCGATGGCTTCGCGAATGAGCGATTCGGTTTCGGCCACAGTGGAGCCGGTGGCGATGCAGCCTGGCAAATCCGGAACGTACGCCGCGTAGTTTGACGGGGATTTTTCGATCACAACGGCATAACGCATGCTAGTTCGCTCCCTTATCGGAACATGTCGTAGTCGTAGATGGAGTGGTGATGGCCGATGTAGCGGAGTTCGGCATGATCGGGGCGCACAAACTTGAAGATGACGCGATAGGCCCGGTCAATCCTGAAGCTCCAGACTTCGTGATGTTTCGGATGCAATTTTTCCACATGGAGTGACGGGTGGAAAGGATTGGTTTGGAACAGGTCGGTCTTGGTTGCGGCTTTGCGCTGGATGGTTTTGGGGAGCTTGTCGAAGAGGCGGTCGAACGTGGCGGTTGTCGAGATATCGATCATGACCGATTAGTCGACTAATTCTCGCAGTGACTTCCGCTTTGTTATTCGGCCTGCGCGATGGTCCTGCGCTGAGGCGTCAAGGGCGTCGAGGAATTCCTTCCGATACAGGCCGATCGAATCACAGAACGTTTCGAAGTTTTCTTTCGTGATTTTGATCTGCAGGCTGTCTTTTGTTTTCTTCACGACATTCGCGGCTAATGCGTGACCCATGGAGTTTCTCCCTCTTTAAAATCGAGAGTATTGTCTCCTATTTACTTCCGAGAGGCAAGCAAAGTGCGGGAGTCTAAGGCGTAGCGGCCTCCGCGCTCGGTCTTCGTCGTTCGGCGCTGGCTAAACGTCCAAAACGTTTCACTGTTCACGTCTTACGTTTCACGCACTCAATCCCCCTCCAAAGGTAGGGTATCGCTCATCCTGCTGCTGCGGTACTATTCGGCGTCATGGAGGCTGTGATGGCGCCAGCTCGGTATTTTCGAACGTATCATCGGTTCCCGCTCCACTATCCTGTCATCTTCGGTGGGGCGCCGTTCGTCGGCGAAGGCATGCTGACCAACTTGTCGTTGAAGGGCTGCTCCATCCTGTGCGATCGAGAGGTCCTTTGTGGCAGCGAGGTGCGGGTGAGTATGCTGCTCCCTAACCAGACGCAGGCTTTGTCCATCGAACTCGGCACGGTCAAATGGGTTCAGGGCGATCAGTTCGGGGTGGAGTTTCTGCGCATGCCACTGGTGGCACGGCAACGGCTCAACCGGACGTTGCGTGTTGAACTCATTCAATTGCTGAAGTCCCGGGTGGATGAAACCATGGTGCCAGCAGTCTTTTCAGAAAACCCCAGTCCCCCCGCAGAGTCCGTTCCCCGGCGTTCGTAACTTGTTGCTCGCCTCTCGCCTTTCAGCGAAGCTCGGAGATACTTCACACGAACCAGCCGGTTCCTCCGTTGACAGGTTTCTTTTCAAAGACTAACCTTTTGCATCGTTTCGATCGCGGGAGTATATCTGCGCGCAACAGGCGGACTGTCTGTCTGGTTGCTCGTGGCATGTTGTTTTTCGGGAGGATCGAATCGCAGAGGGAGCGAGGGCTCGTAAAATAGCATTGGTCATGTCAAAGGGGGTGTGCAGTGGCGACGTTAAAGACTGGATCAACGGGACCGGACGTGCGCGAGTTACAGCAGAAGCTGAAGGCGGCAGGTTTCGATCCGGGGCTTATCGATGGGGAATATGGGAACGGAACGGAGGCGGCGGTCTTTGCATTTCAGAAGAGCGAAGGGTTGTTGGCTGACGGGGTTGCGGGACCGCGCACGCTTGCGGCGCTGCATCTTGCCAAGCCGGCGGAGATTCCCAGCGCCATCCCTGGAGTCACCGTGGCGGTGGTCTCCCAAATGTTTCCGCATACGCCCATCGGGAACATCAAAGCGAACTTGCCTCCTGTGCTGGAGTCGTTGGTGGCGGCGGACTTGATCGAGACGCCTCTGGTCCTGGCAGCCCTCGCCACGATCAGGGCTGAGACCGAGGGGTTTGAGCCGATTGCGGAGGGACGATCACGGTTCAATTCTTCTCCCAATGGTCATCCCTTTGACCTCTACGACAACCGGAAGGATTTGGGTAATCAAGGACCGCCCGATGGCGAGCGGTTCCGGGGCAGGGGCTACATTCAACTGACCGGTCGCTTCAATTATGGAAAGTATGGCGAGATCATCGGTCTGAGCGATCAGTTGTCGAAGAATCCTGAGCGCGCGTCCGACCCCCACATTGCCGCCCAGTTGTTGGCCGCATTTCTCAAAGACAAGGAAGTGCCGCTCAGAGAGGCGCTGCTAGAAAACGACCTTAAGGCTGCGCGCCGTCTGGTGAATGGCGGGAGCCATGGCCTGGATCGTTTTTCTGAGGCTTATACGATTGGAGAGAGACTGATCGCGTGATGGTTCGTGTCTAGGAGGGAGTTGGAGATGCCAGAGTACCTTGCGCCGGGTGTGTATGTTGAAGAAATTCCAAGCTTCCGCCCAATTGCCGGTGTGGGGACCAGTACGGTTGGCTTTGTGGGAATCGCAGAGCGAGGTCCGATGGGGCCGCTCCTCATCACCAGCGTCCAGGAATATGGCCGCCTGTTCGGGGGCTATCTGCGCGAGGGGAGCCAGGACCGTTATTTAGCCTATGCCCTAGACGGATTCTTTCTGCATGGCGGTAAGCGGTGCTACATCGCGCGTGTGGCGTCGAAGGGTGCGACGGCAGCGGCCTGCACGCTTGACGGCACGATACGAGTGGAGGCGACCGGTCCGGGAGCATGGGGAAACAGGATTTCGGTCGAGGTCAGGACCATTTCGAGTGGGGCGAGCGCAAGCGCGAGTGCCAGCGCGTCCGGCGCCAGGCCGTTCAAGCTCATTGTCCGGTACTGGGCATCGGGGGTTCCAGGGAATGGGCAGCCAACGGTCCAGGAAGGTTACACCATTCTTTCTTCAGCGCAAGGCGCAGCCGGCAGCTCTGAGGATCTGATCATGGGGGCATCGTGCCTTGTGACGATCAATTGGGTTGGCGCTGCGGGACGCCCGGCAGATTCAGCTCCAGTTCTATTGCAGGGGGGGAGTGATGGCCCAGGTCCAGCCGAGCAGGACTTCAAGGATGCACTGGACCGGCTGGAGGGCATCGGGGAGATCAGTCTCCTCTGCGCTCCGGACGAGAATCAGTTTCCTCGCGTGACAGGTTATTTGCTGGATCAATGTGAAAAATTGCGGGATCGATTCGCGATTCTTCAAGCCCCGCTCGCAATTGCCGATATCGGCCAGCATCAGCCGCCACGCGACTCGACATTTGGCGCCTACTATCTGCCATGGCTGCGGATTCAACATCCTGAAACGAAGAAGGAGCAAATGATTCCGCCAGGAGGACACCTCGCGGGGATCTATGTCAGGACGGACAGTGAGCGAGGCGTGCATAAAGCTCCGGCGAATGAAATGATTCGAGGCCTGCTCGTGGATTCACACGATCAGGGGAGAGGACTGGCCGTGCAAGTCTCCACGGCATTGCAAAATGTGCTTAATCCTCGAGGCGTCAATGTTCTGCGATGCTTTCCCGGGAGAGGGTATCGCGTATGGGGGGCTCGGACGATGAGTGCAGATCCGGAATGGCGTTATATCAATGTGCGCCGGTTGGCTATATTTCTTGAGCAATCAATTGCGCGAGGCCTGCATTGGGTGGCTGTTGAGTCGAACCATGAGCCCTTGTGGGCGCAGGTGCGCCGTAGCATTGACGAGTTTTTGACTGGAGTGTGGAGAAAGGGGATGTTGCAAGGCGCCAAGCCGGAGGCAGCCTTTTTCGTCAAATGTGATGTCACGACAATGACCCAAGATGATATCGAGAAGGGCCGACTGGTTGCGTTAGTCGGGATTGCGCCGCTCAAACCTGCCGAATTCCTCATCTTCAAGATCGGACTACAGACCGGTGCATAAGGAGCCTCTGGTGGCGGATTATCCTGGCAGCGATCCCTATCGGCAGTTCAATTTTTTGGTTGAGATTGATGGAGTGATTATTGGCGGCTTCAGCGAAGCGAGCGGGCTGACTGCTGAAGTCGATGCCGGTGACTATCGGGATGGCAGGCCGGTGCGTGAAGTCGGGCGAAAGATTCCCGGCGCAAGGAAGGCTGCCACGATTACGCTCAGGAGAGGTCGGACACAGCGCAAGAAGCTGTTGGATTGGCGCCTGGCTGCTCTCAAGGGTGAGAGACAGCTGGTGAGTGGGTCGATTGTTCTGTTGGATGAAGCCCGTCACGTGAAGCTGCGCTGGAAGTTTTCGAATGGCATGCCGGTCAAGTGTCAGGGGCCTGATTTTAAGGCGACCGGCAATGACGTGACGGTAGAAACGTTGGAGCTCACTTGTGAAGGGCTCGCGCTTGATCGGAAGTGAGCGGCAGCCCCTTCCCTCAGCTCTCTGCTACCCGCTAGATGTTTCTCTACTCCCTACGGCGATCCGGTTGGCGTCACGATCCGGAACCGGACATCATCCACAAGCGTGTCTGCTGACGTTCGTTCTCCCGCAAACAACCCACAGTGGTAGAGACCAACGGTCCATCCCGTCTCAGGAGGGGATAACAGGAAATAGCCGGACTGGTCGTTCATGGTCGTCATGACGTGATCCTGTGCGATGGCGCGTGGTGCTCCCGTGATCCCTGATGCCTCCGGAGAGCATTGTGCCGTGAGGGGCACCGCATCATAGGAGGACGATACCAGCCTAAAGACCAGGTAGATCTCTTTCTGTGTAGTGGGAAAACTATCGCCTGGGTACAGGGGAATAAATTCATGAGCCCCGGTGGGAAAGTCGTCCCGCACGACCTTGCCAGTGGGGATGACAAATCGAAACCAGCTGAAATCGGCATCTCGGCCCATGAGCGAGGCCTGTTGGTCCAGGGGTTTCTGCGGTTTCAGCTGCTCGACGACTTTCAGATAGAGGTCTTCTTCCGGAGGGACTGTGGCGGGAGAGGGATCGTTGGATGGGACTGAGTTCGTGGCCTCATCCGTCAGTTTTGCCAGTTCGGGAACATGGGGCCGTACCTTCTCGATCCACCGGGTGATCTTCTTTTTATCGAGCACCCTGGTGTCCGGCGGGAGTGGCATGTTTTTGTTGTGCTTCTCAAACTCGACTGCTGCCTCATAGAGAATTTGAAAATGGACGAAGGCCTCTTCCCACTGTTCCAGTTCCACGAGACATTGGCCCATTCGAAAGACCGTGTCCGCATAGTCTTCGTCGCTGGGATTCAGGTTGGATATCTTGCCAAAGACAGTCAGGGCCTCCTTGCACCGGCTCAGCTGCATAAGGGTCAGCCCTAATTGATGATTGGCGAGGGGATCGTTGGGATTGAGTGCCAACAGCCGTCGATAGATCGGCTCGGCTTCCTGGTAGTGACCGGTCGAGAAGAGTCTCCAGGCCTCTGCGCGAATGGCGGCCCATTCCTTACGTTGTGCCGCAGTCATGTCTCGCGAGAGGACCGGGTCGAAGCGCCGGCCTCGATCGATGGAGATGCCACGGATTTGTGAGAGCAGATTCGCGGCAGGGAGCTCCAGCGGAGAGTCAGGCGGCAGCTGGTGCAGCACATATTGCACGTCAGCTTCCGCGTCTTGGTAATTCAGGAGGTCAAACCGCGCCCGGGCCATCGCCAATCGCCAGCCGAGCATATCCGGAACGAGTTCGACGGCTTTGGCATAGAATGCTAGTGATTCTTCCAGACGATCGAGTTTTCTGAGCTCCTGTGCCAGCCGTAAATGAATCAAGGGATTCTGGACGTCGACCTGTGCCATATGCCGCAATTCGTCGACGGATTCCTCTCCCTGTCCCCACCGTGTCAACACACTCCACTTGGCCCATCGGACATCCAGCGCGGTTGGTGTCTTGGCAAGGACCGTTTCATAGGCCGCCACCGCCTCTCGGGGGTCTCGGGAGGTGGCGAGAATATCACCGCGTAATTTGTGGAGCGTGAGCGCGGAGGGATGGTCGTGAATCCCTTGATCGAGAATCTCGAGCGCAGCATGTATCGCGCCACTTTCCCAGACGGCTTTCGCACGTTCGGCTACAGTCGTTTCCGAACGCGGCTGTAGGTCCTCCGCGGACGCAAAGGCCCCCATCGTCAACGCCGCGGCAAGTGATAGGCTCAGGAACCTGGCGAGGGGGCGGTATCGTGGCCGGACAGCAGTATTTTGCATGTGAGCAGGCAGCGATTTATTCATAAACAGGGGGGTAATGATTGAGATTCATTATACCAAGAGGCCCTGTGATGGTGAAATAAGCTACCGCCGTTATCGCCTAATATCATAGAGGCAAATCTTTCGGTGTGGAGAGGCTGCTTGATATCGAATGATGTGGATTCACACCAATTTGACTTCTAGTGAGGTGGCTTACGCGGCCTTTTTTATCGCGTGGGACCTCGGCAGTCGCAGGACTGGTTGCTGCTTTCAGCACGAATGTTTTCATCGTTCAGTAGGAGATTCGGCAGGCCGTGCAGAACCAGCCTCTCGCGAGCCATCCGTCGACCAGGCGATGCGTTGTTCGTCACTTTTGGGGGACCCTGGCTTTGGGTCGGTCCTATTTCTTTGAGAGGCACAGCAGGAGGGAAGGATTCGCGAGGAGAAGAACGAGAGACTTTTTGCAGTGTGTGGCGGGCCTTCTCCCAAGACTTCTTGTAGGGGTAGTCAGCAAATCGTAGCCATTTTCTTGTTCATCCTTTCTCTCGCAATCCCTCCTCGGCCAGTACCTGGTCGATCTGTTCCCGAACATGTTACGAGGCAGGGGATTCTTACTTTGGACAGTCGATGATCGTATGAGGGATTTTTGAGGGTATTCAAGCCCACTGTTCAAAGGCATGGTCCTGTTACTGGGCCACCAGGGCTGGTTCCTCGCGTCCGCGGGCGGAATAGGCAGAGGCCTGTACGTCGCGGGTGAGGCACTCGCGCCCGAAGGTGATCAGGTGGTGCCCGACCATCGCGATCTGGAATACCGACTCGACGTTACCCTGGCGCAGCTCACGCCAGGTCATCTTCCAGAATTCTTTCCGGTAATCGCTACAGATTCCGACCCGCCAGGCGGTGCGCGAGAAGATCTCGACTGCGCGCCGGACGTTGGCCCAGGTGAGCTGGTCCAGCGGGCGTACCGGCCGCTTGCGGTGCACGTACGTCTTCTTCGCCTGCGTGGCGTAGCGCGCGTAGATCTTTCTCGGCTCGTACGTTTCTTGGATTACTCGCTTCCAGTTTGCCACCACGGTTTCGTAAGGCTGTAGGTACTCAATGTTCGAGTCGCGCCCCTCGCCAGAGTTCAGGCGACTTGCCTTCTGGAGCCGCTCGTAGAGCGGTGTATGTGGCAGGGCGACGAGCAGGTTCGGCGTCACGATCGGGATCTGGGCCGCCTCAATGAATTCCAGGATCGCGTCCGGCGTCTCCGGGGTGTCAGTGTCTAGGCCGAGGATGATCCCGGCAGCGACCTCGATCCCGTAGCTGTTGATCGTGTCCACGGATTGGAGGATCGGTGTGCGGAGGTTCTGCTTCTTGCTCATGGCGCGCAAGGCGTCCGGCTCCACCGTTTCGACGCCGCAGAAGACATTTGTCATGAACGCCTCGCGCATGAGCGTCAGGATCTCCGGGTACTCGGCGACGTTCAGCGTGAGTTCACAGGAGAGGCGAACCGTATAGTCGCGGCGCCGCTGCCACTCGACAAGGTGCGGCAGGAGGTTCAACGCGGCCCCGGGATTCCCGATGAAGTTGTCGTCCACGAAGTAGATCGACGGCGTTCCGCCGTCCGCGAGCTCATCGAGTTCGGTCAGAATCTGTTGCGGGCTCTTGAGTCGTGGGTTTCTCCCGTAGAGCGCGGGGATGTCGCAGAATTCACAGGTGAAGGGGCAGCCGCTGGAATATTGGACGCACCCGAGCAGGTACTGACGGACGTCGATCAGGCGATAGGCGGGCGTCGGGAACTGGGTCATCGGAAGGCGGTCGACGGTGCGGTACACGATCTGCTGCTCGGGGCGTGCAGCAGTCTCGTCGAGCCGGTGGAATAGATCGAGCGTCCCGTCTCCCACCTCGCCACAGTGCAGGAGGTCAATTTCCGGATAGAGCTCGGGCGCCGCGGAGACCGAAGGCCCGCCGAGAGCGATCACCTTGCCTGCGCGGTGCGCACGGCGTGCGAGGTCGAGAATCTGCCTGCGCTGAATGTGCATGCCCGACACGAGGACGGCGTCGGCCCAGGCGAACTCGCTCTCCGCCACAGGGCGGATGTTTTCGTTGACGAACCGGACCTGCCATTCCCTTGGCACGAGCGCCGCGATGAGGAGTATCCCCTGGGGCGGCATGAAGGCCTTGACGGGTCCCATCAGGGGAAAGGCGTGATCGAAGGTGCCGAAGGCCTTTGTATAGGCGGGGAAGACGCAAAGGATCCGCCGTACATTCGCCGGGCGGAATGTCCGGACGTTGACCGTCGGAGCAAGGAGCGTCGAAGACACCAACATGCACGCCTCTCTTTCATAATAGGTCGCTCCGGACGATTTCCAGACATCCAGCCAGGCTACCGTCACCGGTCGCGGTTGGTACTGCCGTGTACCTCGATTCCCTGCTTAGGGGCGACCTTAACAGATGGGTTATTATCATCACATCTCTTCTTTTCACGCTGTTCACTTTTGCTCAGTTTCTTTAAGCAGCTGCCAGGGGGTTGCGATGCTGATGGGCGCGTCTGTCATGGTGATGAAACCAGAGAGGCCGGCATCCTGGAGCGATTTGGGAGACCAGGCAGAGGGAGGGAGCGTCCTGTCGATGGCGATCCAGATCCCACTGGCTGGCCTCGCATCAGATCGGCCATCCTTCCGTGGTATACTGCGCAGACTTGGTGAGGACCGACTGGTGAGGCAGGATGTTCGATGTCATTTTGTATCAGCCTGAAATTCCGCCGAACACCGGCAATATCATCCGGCTCTGCGCCAATACCGGGGCCAGGCTGCATCTGGTGAAGCCCTTGGGGTTTACGCTGGAGGACAAGCAGTTACTGCGAGCGGGACTGGACTATCACGAATTCGCCACGATCACGGTGTATGAAAGCTGGGCCGAATGCGCCGATCGATTCAAGGATCGCCGCCTGTTTGCCGTCTCGACCAAAGGGACGCAACGGTACGACTTGGTGGAATATGCAGCCGGCGATGCCTTTGTGTTTGGTCCGGAAAGTCGCGGGTTGCCGCCTGAGATTTTGGGGCTGGTGGCAGGGCCGCAATGTATTCGCGTCCCCATGATCCCGGGAAACCGGAGCCTCAATCTTTCCAATGCCGTGGCGGTGGTCATCTACGAAGCCTGGCGGCAGCTGGGATTTGGCACAGGGGTGAAGGGCTGATAGCGAATGGCGTAGGGCTTATAACGGAGCAAAGAAAATCCTGCCTGTCTTGCACCTGCTATCGGCCATCAGCCATATGCTATTTGCTCTTCAATCCCGTTCCTATAGGTCTCCCTCTTTCAGACAGCGTCCGAGTCCCTGTTGCTCGGCAAAATAATAGGCATAGTGCAGGGCTGCAAGGTTGGCGATGCGTTCTTCAGCCTCGTCGCGCGTGTCCGTATAAATAACCTGGATGCCATATCTCGCCGTGAGAGAGTCCAGGAAATCCATCAGTCCGATCTTGTGGTACTGGTTGAGACGGCCTCCGGCCTTGCGATGCTGGAGCGTGCCTTCGACGACGAGGAAGCGAGAAGGGAAGGCGAGAACCTGTTCGAGTTCCTGGAGAAAGGGCGGGCGATTGTAGGAGGGATTCGAGAAGACCGTATAGAGGTCTTCGACGCCGATGCGCTTGATACACAGGAGCTCGGGGACTTCCGCAATGGCATAGCCGCTGACGGGCAATGTTTCGCGCATCGTTCCGGCAATGCGCACGAAGCCGTGAAAGTCGTAGGGCTGGTGCTCGCGCGGGTCGACGTAGAGATGAATGGCCGGTACCATGGTTTTGGGCTGGCCTTGCTGAGAGAGCAGCATGATGAGCGATTGCGGTCCGCGGGGCCCTTGGTTGGATTGCGCGGTCTGTTGAGCGCGGGGCGGGGTGCTGGAGTAGGTTCCGGACGAGGGATGGGCTGTGGGCGTCGGGCGCGCGGCCGGCTTCTGAGCGGTCGAGGATTGCGTCTTGGCATCGTAGCTGGCGCGTGCAGCCGGGTCGCTGAGGGTTTGATAGGCCTGGTTGAGCAGTTGCGTCCTGGCTTCCGCTTTCTTGTGCAGGGTCGGGGCATGGCCAAAGCGATCCGGGTGCCAGACCTGGACCTGTTCATGCCAGGCTTTTTTGATCTCCGCCTCCGTGGCGGTGGGCAAGAGTTCAAGCAGCGTATAATAGTTGATAGTCCGTTCCTCCCGCATCGGTCTCTCCTTTTCTGGAAGTGTAACGGAGTCTCGGGCTGAGATCTAGCAGGCGATCTGTGGCTCGTGCGGCTTTGAGCGTGATGGGGTGGATACGCGGGGGCTTTTGCAGTAAACTCGCCGCCACTTGTTGATGCCGGCATGGACGAATTCATTCCGCAAGCCAAGACCTTCAGCGCACCATAATAAAAAGAAAGCGCGCGTCACGTCGAGTGGGTCGGCTCGTCGCGCTGCGTTTTCGGAAAGATCGGTCACAGAGAGAGATGATGTTGCCAGGGACTCAGCCAGTTTCAGCCACCGCGCAGTTGAAGATCATTCCACTCATCGCGAAGGAGCTCGGTGTAGGCGCGCATCAGGTCGCGGCTGCGGTCGCCCTGCTCGATGAAGGGTCGACCGTGCCGTTTATCTCACGCTATCGCAAGGAAGCCACAGGCAATCTGGACGATACGCATTTGCGGACGTTGGAAGAGCGGTTGCTATATCTGCGTGAGCTGGAGCTGCGGCGCGCGGCGATTCTGGCTTCGATCGAGGAGCAGGGCAAACTGACGGACGTCCTGCGTGGCACCATTGAAGCGGCTGCGACTAAGCAAACGTTGGAAGACCTCTATTTGCCCTACAAGCCCAAGCGGCGCACGCGCGCGCAGATTGCGCGCGAGGCGGGATTGGAGCCTTTGGCTGATGCATTGTTCGCCGATCCGACGCTCGATCCGGAACAGGAAGCGGCGAAGTATCTGAATGTGAAGCCTGCTGCCGAGGGCGTGGAAGCGATCAATGTGCCGGACGCCAAGTCAGCCCTTGAGGGGGCGCGGGATATTCTGGTCGAGCGTTTTGCCGAGACGGCCGAGCTGCTCGCGAAATTGCGGACTCGCCTCTGGGATCAGGGCGTCATCACGTCCACCGTGGTGAAGGGCCGGGAGATGGCCGAGGAAGAAAAGTTCCGGGATTACTACGCCTATTCTGAAACCATTCGCACCATCCCCTCGCATCGCGCGTTGGCGCTGTTCCGTGGCCGCACGCTGGGTGTGTTGAAGATGGACTTGGGCCTGGGCGAGGCGCTGGAAGCCGTCGTGCCGCATCCCTGCATCGCGACAGTCGCGGCTCATGTCGGGATCGAGGACCGGGGCCGTCGCGCGGACAAGTGGCTCATGGGCGTCTGCGATTGGACCTGGCGGGTGAAGGTGCACCTACATCTTACGGTGGAACTGCTGGTGCAGTTGCGTGAAGCAGCGGAAACCGAGGCGATTAAGATTTTCGGGCGCAATCTGCATGAATTGTTGCTGGCGGCGCCGGCAGGACCGAAGGCCGTGCTCGGCCTGGACCCGGGCATCCGTACCGGCTGTAAGGTGGCAGTGGTCGATGCAACCGGCAAACTATTAGAAACTACGACCGTGTACCCGCTTCAGCCTCGCAATGACTGGCAGGGATCGCTGGCGACGCTGGCGCGGCTGGTCGTGCAACATGGCGTAGAGCTGATTTCGATCGGGAATGGGACCGGCAGTCGCGAGACCGACAAGCTGGCCATTGAAGTGATTAAATTGGTCACGGCTCATAAGCCGGAACAGAAAGTGGCCAAGATCGTGGTGAGCGAAGCAGGCGCCTCGGTCTACTCTGCCTCGGCCTTCGCTGCGGCAGAGTTTCCCGAGTTGGATGTGAGTTTGCGCGGGGCTGTTTCCATCGCCCGGCGGTTGCAAGACCCGCTGGCGGAGCTGGTGAAGATCGATCCCAAGGCCATCGGCGTCGGTCAATATCAGCATGATGTGAACCAGCGGGCGCTGGCTCGTTCGCTTGATGCGACCGTCGAAGACTGCGTCAATGCCGTGGGGGTGGACGTTAATACGGCCTCGGTTCCATTGCTGGAGCGGGTGTCGGGTTTGAACAAGGTGCTGGCGAAGAATATCGTTGAATACCGGGATGCGAATGGGCCCTTTCCGAATCGTAGCACGATTCGCAAGGTGCCTCGTTTGGGCGATAAGACCTTCGAGCAGGCGGCCGGATTTCTACGCATCAACGATGGAGACAATCCGTTGGATCGTTCCTCGGTCCATCCGGAAGCCTATCCAGTGGTCGAGCGGATTCTGGCGCGGATCGGCAAAGGGATGATGGAGGTGATGGGGCAGCCGGCGGTGTTGAAGGGGTTGTCTCCCGCTGACTTTACCGATGAGAAGTTTGGCGTGCCGACGGTGCGCGATATCCTGACAGAATTAGAAAAGCCTGGCCGTGATCCGCGCCCTGAATTCAAGACTGCCACCTTCCAGGAGGGAGTTGAGTCTCTGACGGACCTGCATCCAGGCATGGTCCTCGAAGGTGTGGTGACGAACGTCGCAGCCTTCGGCGCCTTTGTCGATATTGGCGTCCATCAGGACGGTCTCGTGCATGTGTCGGCGTTGGCCAACAAATTCATCAAGGACCCCCATGAGGTTGTGAAGCCGGGCCAGATCGTCAAGGTGAAGGTGCTGGAGGTGGATGTGAAACGTCAGCGCATCGCGTTGACTATGCGTCTCGACGATGCGCCTGGCAGTATGGCGGCTGCAGGCCGTGGATCTGCCGAGGCCTCGTCCGGCATCGCGCGTGACGAGCGTGAGCGGCGTCCGTCCGCGCCCCAGCGTGCTCCGGAGCGTCAGCAGCCTCAGCCGGCTGGCACAATGGCGATGGCGCTCGCCCTGGCTCGCGCCAAGCAGAAGCCGTAGCAAGCTGCGCTGGGACGACCGGTCCTAGCTGTGCGATTTATCCGCCCGATGGTGCAAGAGCGCCGGACCCAACGGAAGCAGGGCATGGCCGGTAAAGGCAAAGGTCAGGCTGGCTATTGCGTGATAGAACGCCATGAGTCCCACGAGGATGTGGAAGATGCCGGGAAACAATTCACCGATTTGACCTAGGCGTGCCAGGAAGGTGAGGAAGAAGGTCGCAGTAATGACGAGGTGTAGGGCGCAGAGCGTCATATTCCGGTAGGCGGTGAGGTAGACCATGACGGCGGAAAAGAAAAAATACACCAGATTGATCGGCGCGAACAGCACCATATCGACCTGGAAGTTGGTGCTCGCACTGACCAGCTTGGCGGTGCAGACAGTGGTCCAGAAGAATCCGTACATCGTTAGTGCCGTGCCGCCGAGTTGCTCGTGATAGCGGATGTCGGTCATGCCGGCCAGGATTTGCACGATGCCGCCGAAGGCCAGGGCGATGACCAGTGTGCCGATATGATCTCGCTCCGGAATCACACCTAGCTGTGCAGAGCCGAGGGTGAGGGCGCCGACCGCCAGTCCGAACAATCCAATTGCCAAGACATCGATTCGTCGCGGGTGTAATTCATCGGCCATGGGAACTCCTTGCATAGATTCAGCTGCATGACGCAGAGGTGATGGTCAAACCTCGGCAGCATGCAGGAGCGGCAGTGGGAAAAGCAACATTACTTGAGGAATGGAGCGTGGCGTGCCGGGGGCTATTTGTGAGGGACCTGCTGTTGATGGGAAGGGCCGGTGTTAGGGCTTAGGGACCGGTTTGGTTTTGAAGTAGTTTCCGCCTTTGCTGCTGTCGTCGTCGCTGCCCCAATCGATCTTTTTGTCCAGCCGCTTGAGGAGGGGGATATGTTTGGAGCAGTGGATATAGGATTCTTCCACGTCGACCACGATCCAGGCCTCCGGGCGGCGGCCCTTTTTCAGCTTAGCCGCTTCGACCATGCTCGCCGGCAGATGGGGGAGGCTGGTGATCTCATCGGGGGAGAGCACGCGCGCCTTTCCGTTGACGTGCAAGCCGACTGTGCTTTGGAAGTAATCCAGAAAGATCATGCCGATCTGCGGGTTCTCCAGGATATTACCCACACTCGCCAGGACGCCGTTGCCCCGATATTCCGGGTAGGCGAGTGTTTTTTTATCGAGCACCTGCACGAATCCAGGCGCACCGGCTCGAAAGGAACAATCGCATGAGCCTTTGGCATCGGCGGTGGCAATGAAGGCCATTTCCTGCCGAGCGATGAACTGCTGCATCGTGGGATTCAGGTGATCCAGCATCTGCTTGGCGTAAAACGACGCGGCGCGTGTGCTGGTGCCAAACCGTTTCTGTGCCTGTTGTTCTGCTGCTGCTGATACCGGGCGTTTCATGGCTGCCGTTCCTTCGTCTTTCGCTGGCGCCTCCACGAGAGGGGGATTCCTCATTCTACATGAGGGGCCGCTTGGCTGCACCATTTCCTCTATTATGGGGCGAGCCCGTATTTCTTGAGTTTCGTGAGCAGCGTTTTGTAGTCGATCTGAAGGGCTTTAGCCGCGTGGGTTTTATTGCCGCGGTGCGCGTCGAGGACTCGCAGGATATGGACCCGTTCCATGTCGTCCATCGACAGGTTGGTCTGGTGTGAGGCGTCGTTGTTGGCTGCTGGCTGTGGCAAGACCTGGGCGATGTCCTCCAGTGAGATAGGCCTGCTAGCGGCAGCGGGGTTCATTAGGACGACTCGCTCGATCACGTTTCGCAATTCGCGGATATTGCCAGGCCAGGCATAGCTCACTAGCCGCGCGATGGCGTCCGGTGCGAAGGATCTGGCGGCCGTTCCCGGGGTCCGGACCGTGGCAAGGAAGTATTCTGCCAGGCGAGGGATGTCTTCCGTCCGCTCGCGGAGGGATGGTACCCGGAGGGTGACGGTGTTGATGCGGTAGAGCAGATCGTCCCGGAAGCGGCCCTGGTGCACGAGTTCCTGGAGGTCTCCATTCGTGGCGCCGACGATGCGGACATCGGCCTGGAGGGTGCGCGTGCTGCCGACTGGCCGGTATTCTCTGCGGTCAAGAAATCTCAGCAGGCTCACCTGCATCGGTCCCGGCATTTCTCCGACTTCATCCAGGAAGAGGGTGCCGCCTTCTGCTGCGGCAATGAGCCCTGGCTTTGCGGCGGTTGCTCCGGTAAACGAGCCTTTCTCATGGCCGAAGAGTTCACTCTCCAGCAATTCCCGGCTGACGGCGCCGCAGTTCACGGCGAGAAAGGGGCCGGTGGCGCGCCGGCTCTGCGCATGGAGGGTGCGGGCCACGACTTCTTTTCCCGATCCGGTCTCACCTTGGATCAGAACCGGGGCGTTCGCCGGCGCCACCTGCGCGACCTGCGCCATGAGCTTCTGCCAGGCCGGACTCTGTCCTGGCACAATCTGATCGTGGGTATGCGCGAATCCACCCAGCCTCGCTGCGATATTCTCGCGTCGGAGAGCGCGAACGGTGCGGAGTTTCGTGATTGCGGCCTTGATGACCGTTCCGTCGAAGGGGGTATCTTTGATGAGGAAATCCCAGGCACCTTCTTTGATGGCCTCGACCGCGTCCTTCACGTCTCCATGGCCGGTGAGGATCATGACATCCACATCCGGTTGATGGTCTTTTATCCAGCGCAGCACGGCGCGGCCGTCGATGCCAGGCATACGGAGATCGCTGACCACGCAATCGAAGGTGCCGGAGGTAAGCCGGTCCAAGCCCTCTTGTCCCCGTGAGGCGGTCGTGACCTCGCAGCCTTCCTCGCGGATCGCCTGCTCCAGCACCAATCGGATATATTCCTCGTCGTCGATGACCAGGATGTGCATCATGCGGTTGTTTCCGGAAAGGCCAAATAAAATGTGCTGCCTGTGCCTGGGGTGGATTCAGCCCAGGCCCGCCCACTATGTTTCTCCATCACCATTTTCACGATCGCCAATCCGACGCCAGTGCCTTCATAGTCGGCCGGTTGGTGTAGCCGTTCGAAGAGGCCGAAGATTTTCTCGCGATCCTCTGGGCCGAAGCCGATCCCGTTGTCGCGGATCCAGATGATCCGTTCCGTTGCAGTCCTGGTGCCGCCGATGCGGATATCCGGCGTCGTGGCAGGTCGGGAAAACTTGGCCGCATTGTCGAGCAAGTTCACCACGGCCTGACGGATGCCGACCGGCTCACCATAGAGATCGGCGAAGGGCAGGTCCACATGAATTTTCGGTTTGGGGCCTTGCGCGCCGCTGAACCGATCGACGATGAGGCTGCCAATCATTTCCAGCACGTTGAAGCGGGATCGCGGCAGATTCTGTTGTTCCAATCGTGAATACTTCAGGAGCGCATCGATCATCGTGGTGAGCCGGAGCGCCGACGTTCGGATGACATCGAGCTGGTGTGTGACCTGGGGGTCTCCGGTTCCCTCAAATCGTTTTTTCAAGAGCGAGGAGAAGCCTTCGATTTCGCGAAGGGGCCCTTTGAGGTCATGCGCGACTGAGTAGGTGAAGGCTTCGAGCTCCTTGGTTTTGCGGATGAGGGCGGTCCCTCGCTCGCGGAGATTCGCCAGCATGGTCGTCAGAGAGCTCGTCAGGATGCCGACCTCATCCTGTGTGGGCCAGGGTTCAAACTGGGTCGTGAGGTCATGGTGGGCAACGCGATCGGCTGTGGAGGCGAGTCGCTTCAGCGGTCCGGCCACGAGCCGTTGCATCATGAGGGAGATCGATAGGATGAGCAGCCCTAGCAGGCCGACGATGCTGAGGACGATGAGCCGCGCCTGTTCGACGAGGCGATCGCCCTCGACCTTCATTTCCACATCGATCTTGCGATGCAGCTCGATGAGTGAGGCGATCGCATCTGTGGTTGTGGTCACCGTCTGTTGGTACAGGGGCTCTGCGGGAGGCAGATGTTTCGTCTGTTGGCTGGTTGCCGTTTCGAAGTCTTCCCGCTGCGCACGTAAGGCGCTCAGGCCATTGGCGATGGCGACGATCGTCTGGTTTTCCTGGTCGGCCAGGCCGCCTCGTCCGTGCTGTTGCAACATGCCGTACAAGACCGGATGCGTTCGGGCGGCGTGGGAGGTTTGATAGGTGTCCAGTGCCGTGAGCGTTCGGTGCTCGATCTCTGCGAGGGCCTTCAGGCTGACGGTCTGAACTGCAGGGCGTTGATGTTCAAGAAGCTGGTGCATGTGGGTCTGCATGGCGGAGAGGTTGCGGAGCATTTCCGAGGCCGTGACGACGCCGGGAATGGTGATGCGTTGATGGCGATCGATATAGCTATTCACACGGGAGAGGTAGAAAAACGACGCGCTGAGACTGCCGATGAGCAGGGTAAGGATCAGGCTGAACGACAGCGCGAGTTTTTTGCCGATGGAGAGGCAGGCGATCCAGCTGACGGAGGTACGACGCATGGCGTAAGGTATCATAGCGACATGATGCACACCAGCGTCCCTCTTTCCGATTGTTCGGTCGTGGGATGCCAGCGCGCAGGCCTCGTGCGGTTAGTCTGCCTATTCCCGTCTAGGGCAGCGGGGGATTGAATCCCCTGCCGCCTCGGACTTTCGGGAGACCTCAATTCGTGAATTGACGGGGTTATCTTTTGCCTTTTTCTAGACCAGGTTGAGCCGGTATTGATCCCAATGCTTCCCGGTATCGTATCTGCAACTCTTCCTGCTGATCTGGCGCCCAGAAACGCGCCTTCGACGCCGACTTGGCCAGGAACTCCTCCGGCTCGAACGTCACGTCGTGCAATACCGAGGTTCCCGGAATGTTCGGCAGTTGCCGGTCGTACTTGCTGATATCTGGACCGGGGCTGTGTCGGTCGTGCACGCCGCTGATGGTCAGGTGCAGAATCGGTCCCCGGATGGAGATCCAGCCCGTGGTGGTTTCCTCATCCCCCTGATCTGTAGCATGACTCAAATGGAAGTACACACGTTCTGTCGGAGCGGCCTGAGCCAGCGCTTTGGAAAGAGGAGGTGCCAGTACGGCAATCTCTTCGTTCCGGAACGCTCTGGTTCGATCGGCTTCACCGGCAAACAGCCGGTGAATGACGTTCCGCCGTTCCCAAGCGCGAACCCCTCGAAGCAATGTGCCCACCTCGGTGGCGGTCAGCGTGGCGGGGTGAGAATTGGAAATCGAGTCGGGGTCCTGTTCCAATCGGACCGTGCTCAGCCCCGACTCATAGATGGATTTCGGCTGTGGGACGGGCTTGTTCGCGCAACCGGTGATGATGGATATTCCGGCAATGAGCAACAGGGCGCGAAGCGGCCATGCAGACGGCTCAGTCATAGTCTTATTGAAGCGATTCATTTTTGCCCTTCCTTTCCTTGAGCGGACCCTGCCTGCGGTGCTGCGCGATCGAACCCGTGCTCTTGCAAGAGGGTTTGCACTTCTGGCGTCAGCAAAAATGTGATGAAGTCTCCCGCGCCTGAAAGGTTCTTGGCGGTCCAGGTCGCGGCAACGCCATAGCGGATGGGAGTATGGGAACCGGCCGGGACTGTATCGAGAATGCGGACCTTCGCATTCTCGACGGCGTCTGTCCGATACAGGACGCCGACTTCAGCTTCGCCGTTAGCGACCAGATCGAGCACGGCACGGGAATGTTCGCCGAACACGTAATGAGACTTCAGTTGGGCATCGAGCTTGGTATATTTGATGAACTGTGCCGCCACTTTTCCCACAGAGGAGGACTTGGGATCCCCGACGGCGATCCGTCGGACCGGGACTGTCTGCAGATCTTGAACGGAGCCGATGGGGGCGGGGTGGGTGGCACTGGTAATCAAGACCAGCGACGTGCCGGCATAGGCCCGCTTAGTGCCTTGAATGATCAGACCCTTCTGTTCGAGCTGTTCAATTTCCTCAAACAGCGACGGCAGGAAGATGTCCACGGGCGCACCCTGTTCAATTTGACTGCGGAGCGTTTGCGAGGGGCCATAGATGACCCGCACGTTGATTTCGGGGTGCTGCTTCTCGAAAAGCGGCAGCACGTGACGAAACACCTCTCTGAGGCTGTTGGCGGCTGCGATGGTGAGGGTCTCCGGTTGCGCCTGCACGGATGGGGTGACCCAGAGCGATGCCGTCGCGACTCCGAAGAAGAGTAAAGACCTGAACCATTCGTGTTTCATAATTGTTCTCCTGACAGTGAAATAATTCGTGTCGTTCTAGAAATAGAACTGGTACTGCACATTGATCCGGTTTTCGATGAGATCGCGCCCAAATCCTGCTTGGCTCTCGAACGGATACCGGTCCGGTGCGCGCCCGCCGCTTCCCATGGTGATATTGGAGTAATCGACGACGAGCCGGTTGTTGTAGGTGCCGTCGAAGCTGTAGTTGATGGCGGTGCCGAATTCCTTCGTGAGATCGTGCTTCTGTTTGGTTGAGGGATCCATCACCCCATACCGGACGGCAAGCTCGAGTTTTCGGGGGATGACATATTTCCCGACCTGGGCATACCAGCCCCAGGCCTGGCCCAAATCCACTGGGGGGCCGGTATATTGGGCCGCCGGTACGGTGGCGAGGTCGAACGGTGTGGCTCCACTGTCCTTGTTCCTCACCCGCTGGTGCCGGAAGTATCCTTCGGACTGGATGGACCACCCCTGGTACTTCGCGATGAAATCCGTTGCATAGGTCTGGAAGTCGTAGATCCCTCCACCGAGGAGCCGGCCGTTTCCCGCTTTGGTGACACTCTGGCGATAGGCACGGTCCACAATGTCTGATCGGATGGCACTCAAGTAGTTTTGGGCCGGGTTGTAGGCATAGCCCGCTGCAATGGCCACCTGAGGCGTACGGGAGTTCAAGATATCTCCCTGGCCATACCCTGGATTGCCTGAGATCTTGTACAGCAGCCGGGCCGTGTATAACATCTCGCCGGTTGCGAAACGGGTGTCATAATTATAGGTTCGAGTTGTTCCTGACGCGGGACCTCCACCGCCGCTGGGGGGCAGCACCCGTTGACTGACGGAAGTGCCCTCCCGTGTCAAGTTTGGTCCGACCCCTCCCCAAATACCAATCGCGTAGTTGAATTTGTATTGATCCTCATCGCTGAGAATGCTGATTCCGACGTCACGACTGTCGATCTGGTTGGCGGCAAAGGCTCTTTGGACAATCATATTGTCTGAGAAGGTTGACGTGGCGATCGAACTGATCTGGGCGCGATTGAACCAAACCCGCTGTTGACCGACCTGCACTGTTGCCACGGGGATATGCCAGGAGGCGACATAGGCATCGAGAAGTTTAGCCCTGCCGCTGCCACCTTCTTGATCCGTCGATGTTTGATCCAGGGCCACAGAAAAGTTGTAGCGGAAGTCAGGATCGAACGCATAGCCCAGGAATTGGAGGCGAGCGCGGGGGACTGAAAACAGACTTGAGTCGCTCTGTTTCTTGATGGCCCGAAACTCGACCTGGCCCCCGAGAATCTCAGGATTTCTTGAGTCTCCGACCGACCCCCAGGCTGAATTGTAAGAACTGTGGGTGTAGCGCACCTGGGTGAGCAGCCGGAGCTTCAGAAAGAATTTCTCTCCGACTCGAATATTCAGGCCGTTGTTGACGTCGATATTGAAGTTCGGCTTGGAGACACGTTCTTTCGTCTCGATCACCCTGAGGCCTTTGTCGTACTCCTCTTGGGTGATGATTCCTTTGAGATAGAGATATTTAAGGCCAGGGTCCTCGCCGGAATAGTATTCCCACTTGCCCTCTTTCTTGACGAGCTGGCCTTCCTCGACGGCCAGCGCTGGTGGTGTGAGGCCTGCGAGCGGCAGCACGACTGCGAGTGTGACAAACAGCAAACCGGAAATTCTCATGTCGGTTCCCTCCGTGACATGTGAACTTCCGGTGGTCCGGTCAGCTCTCAATTTGACGATTGAAATAGTCGGTCTTGGGCCTCCAGTCATCTGGTCGGCCGGTCGTTCTCCTTTAGTTGTGACAGCAGGTAAGGCGTCTCATCGTGCTCTCAGCGTGTGGTCGAAGGTTCGCTGCCAAAACGGATCTTTTCCTTGCGTTCAATCTGCACGACTTTGGAATCGTGAACGATGATTTCAATGGATCCAAAGCGGATGTCTTTGAGCGCGAGGCGAATCGCCTGCTCAATGGTTTGATGGTCCTGTCGATCTGATCGTTCGGTGTTTCCCATGAAGACGGTCCTGTTGGCTCTCGCGTGAAGGGATTAACGCATGACAATCTTTCCGCTCTTGTCCCAGAACCAGAAGACGGACAGATTCGGATAGATGGCATTAACGGCATTTTGGCCTGCAACGGTAAACTGGCAACCGACGGCGACCAGCCAGTTCTGAGAAAAGTTCCATTGCAGCGCCGGCTCCACCCCGATAATCGTAAAGCCGCTTTTTTGTCCTGCGTTGACTTCATGTCCATCTGCCCGCCAGGTGAGCCCGTGTAAGGTGCTGACTTCGATGTTATACCCGAACCCGTTCTGGTCATTGAGTATGTGCTCGAAGATCAGTCGCGTATTGACGATGTCGCCGGTGTAGGTGTTCTTTCCGTTGTTCTCTCCTGGCGCGGCGTAGGTATAGAACAGGGCTGCGCTGATGCGAATGGGTTCGAGGTTCTTTCTCGTCATGAGTCCTTGCGTCAGCCCATATTCGCCGAATCGCGTACTGGGAAGCCGGCCAAGTGGCGAGAATCCTCCTGGTGGCTTCTCCGCATCGGCCCAGCGGCTGGTGGGAAGCACAATCTGCGTGTAATGAGTAATGGAGGGGCGCCAGCCTCCAGGGTCTTGGATGATGGGCCGGTATTTCATGATGAGCGAGGTGTCGCCGAAGCCGGTCGAGCTCGTGCTCTGCCCGTTTTGGGTGGCCCAGAATGAATTGATCGAAATGGCGGCGCCTACTTCGATGTGGTTGGTCAATCCGTAGGCGGTATTGATCGAGGGTGACAGTTGGTAGAGATGAACCGGCCCATTTTTGCTGTCGGTCGGACCGCCGAGGCGATTGCCGAAGCTGCTCTCTCCGATTTGTGAGAACAGGAATTCTCTGATTGAGAGCTGCCCCCTCGGCTGCGTATCGACAGCCTGGAGGAGGACTGGACCATGGGAGAGTGGATTCCAGCTCTGGCGATACTTTTTGATCTCCTCATCGGTCGGGACCCAGTCCAGCGCTGAAGATGAGGGAGGGGCAACGGCAGCCGTCAGGAGGAAGAAGGCGAGGGAGCTCAGGAAGAGTTTTCGATTGTGAATCTGTCGGATTAACGCAAACATAATTTCAATTCCTATTATTCCGGTCGTAAATGATGAGATATGTATAATGTATATGAATCTAGATTGTCAACAATTGAATATGTTGCTGTTTATTATCATTTAATTATTATGATGGAGAATCATTCAGCTTTCTAAGTCAGCGAAATATGTGGCCAGCCATAAATATGATGGAATTGTATTATTGCTATTAGCAAGTATTCATGCTATGCACATTTTATCATGGGGCAGCCGCACAAAGCAGAATCTGTCGAACATTTCCAGAATCATCTGAAAGCGATCCGCATCGCTCACGATCTTTCACAGGGTGAGCTTGCCGGAAAAGCCGGGATCACCAGGCAGGCTATCTCTGCCATCGAATCGCATCTCTATTTACCCACGACGGCGGTCGCGCTTCGTCTGGCAGCTGCGTTGAGTTGTCGTGTGGAAGATCTCTTCAGTCTGGCGGATGAACAGGAGGTCATCGAAGGGAGGCTGATCGGTCATCTTCCCCGGCGCGATGAGAAGATTTCAACAGTTCGCGTGAAGGTCTCGAGGGTCGGGGCTCGTATGATCGTGCGACCGGTCACGGAACTTGGCGAGGTCCTCTCCTATAGTGTGCCGGCCGATGGGTATGCCACGGATGTGCAGGGCCAGGAATCTGGCGCCAGGGTGAGCGTGGCTCTGTCGCGTGACCGTCAGGCGATCGAAGAGGAAATTTCCGTCGCTGGCTGCGATCCCGCGATCTTTCTTGCCGGCGCGCATTTGCGGCAGGGGAAGGATCAGACGTCCATTGTCGGCTGGACGATGGGGAGCATGGCGGCGTTGCGGGCCTTGCAGCAGGGCGAGGTGCATGTCGCAGGACTTCATCTCTTCGACCCGACGACTGGGGAATCGAACCTGCCCTTCCTCAGACGGGCGCTGAAGAGTGCGAACTACGACGTGGTGACGTTCGCAACCTGGGAGGAAGGTTTCCTCGTCCGTCCAGGCAATCCCAAGTCCATTCGAACGATCGCTGATGTGGCGGACCCTCTAGTGACTCTCGTGAATCGCGAAGAGGGGGCGGGAGCCAGGCTCATGCTCGATCAGAGGCTGCGAGCAGCAGGGATCGACTCGGCTCACGTACGCGGATACGAGACGATGGTGTCGTCTCACTTCGAAGTGGCCAGGGCCATCGCCAGCCATCAGGCCGACATCGGGATCGGGATTCGATCCGCCGCGCAACTCTTCGGCCTCGATTTCGTGCCGCTGCAAGCAGCCCGGTACGATCTTGTGGTGCCCAAAGCCTATCTCAAATCCCATCCGACATTGGCTCACCTGTTCGAGACCATCGTCAGCCGCTCTTTTCGCGCGGAGATCGACGCGCTGGGGGGCTATGACACGAGGGAAACCGGAAGGGTCCATGACCTTCGTCAATCGTCAGATGTAAAGGGGCAGGCGTGAGGGGCCTCAGGCGTAGAGTGGGTTGGCTGCGCGTCAGCGGATATGGGGTTCGTGCACGTCTGTTCGGCTGGTGTCTTGCCTTCCTCGTCTCACCGCTCGCTTCATGTTTCGCGTCTCACGCCCAGGCTTCTGAGCCCTTGGTCATTGCTGCCTCTCCCAGTCTGGCCCAACCGCTTGAGGCGCTGGCGAGGGCCTTTGAGTCGTCCCACCAACAGGTGAAGGTCCGACTCTATTTCGACTCAGGGCTGGATCTGCGTCGCACGATCGCCGCGATGGAGAACCATCCCACGGGACAATACTTTATTGGCTCAGGCCCCATTCACCTTATTGCGCCGGGCGGCGATGAGCTGCTCACTCGCTTGGAACAGAAATATTACGTGCTCCCACAGACGCGCCGGCCTTATGCCACCGTTTCGTTGGTGCTGGTCGTGCCGGAATCGCTTGTCGATGCGCCGTCGTCGTTTGAGGCGCTGGCCCAGGATACCAGGATCCGAGTGGCCGTCGCAGATCCGTTGCTGACTGTGGTTGGGCAAAAGACCGACGAACTGTTGAAGGCCTTGGGAATCGCAGAGGCGATGACACGTCGCTTGGATGTGGCGACGGATGCCCGCGCCGTCTTGGATCACCTGTTACAGGGACAGGCCGATGTCGGGATTATCTTTGGTCCGGACGCCTATGAACAACGAGAGCGAGTTCGGGTGGTCGCTGTCGCCTCTGAACAGGTTAGCCATCCGATCGTCCATTCGCTGGCAATGGAACGGTATTGTCCCGATCGTCCACTTTGTGAAGAGTTTTTGGCCTTTGTCCAATCCTCTGAGGCCCGAAGCATCCTCAAAGGATTGGGGTACGGTCTGCCTGAACGAGGGCGGTAGTCGGAGCTGTTGTGTGTTGCGTGCGCTAAACGGTGGGGAGGTTGCTCATGTCCCTGGTGATGGTGGCGAAGAAATCAGCAAGGGGGCTATTTATCCTGTTGGCCTTGGGCGGCCTGTCTCAGGGGGCCTGTGCGCGGATGCCCTATACGACGACGGTGGTGCATGAGGAGCAGCGGCTGTCCGTCATGCTGCAACGGGAAATCACGCTGGCTGGATATATGCATCCGGTCCAGATTACTCCGCAGCAGGTGGCGGCTATACTCCGCGGCTTTTCTCTGCGCGAGCAACAGCGCCTGCCGCTTCGGTGGTTTGCCGAAGAGGCATTGCCGAAGAAGTTGTTCAGGGATGACGAGTTGCAAGTGTTGGCTCCGCAGCTGGCCGATGCGCTGAGGAAGGCCGGGCCGGAAGAGCGGGTCTATTTCGAGCTTTTCGCACCTGGCATGAACCCTCGTTACCGGCGCGATGTTACAGGCGGATGGGTGGCCGTGCATGGTCAACTGCTCCATCTGACCATCGATTACTTTCATGTTCAGCAGCCAGTCACGCAATCAGATCCTTACGATTACAACTATCCAACGCCCTGGACTCCCGAGAAGACCTACCTGCTCTATTTCGAGCCGGGTCGATTCTATGTGATGGATCCCACAATCGACCGTCGAGGAGTGGACTTTCTGACGTTTTTGAAAACGATTCCGTCACCCTAATCGCTTGCTCTTGTAGGCCTAACGTATTGATGGATGGGGGATCTATGAAGTGTAGTGGCCGGTGGAAGGCAGTGCTGTCCAAGCGGGTGTTATCCGTCATTCTTAATGTTGGGCCGCGGTGGAGCAAGAATATTGGATTCGCGCTGTATGTGCTGTGTGCGGCCTGGTTTGGTCCAGAGCTGGTTTGTGCCGCTGATGCGGGGAAACTGGTGGAGAAGGATGGGAAGTATGTCTTCGTGGAGAGCATGGACCCGGCGACTAAATTGCTGCTGGAGCGATCCGTTAAGCAAGGCATCATCACGCGGGAAGAATATGATGCAGTCGTGAGAGAGTCGCAGGAGCGAGCCTACCTGCTCCAGCCGAGCTTTAAGGCCTGGTACGACCGGGGCTTTAATTTCTCCATGAACGATAATGCCTTCTTGTTGAAGATTCGGGCGCGCGTTGCGATGCGGTTTACGCAACGTTCCCGCAATGAGGCCTATCGCAACTCAGGCGATTCGAAAAACTTTCCAGAACTGCTCGGGGTGTTCGGCGATTACCGGGCCAATCGCTCCATCGGTGAGGCCTCCTCGTTCAACTTGAGGACCGCCCGGCTCTATTTCATGGGGCACCTCTTTAATCCGGACTTGAAATACTACATTCAGCTTGCCGGCGAGACGGCAGAAAATGCCCAGGCGCCGGGAGCTATCTCAGTTTTCGACATGAACGTGACCAGCACCCATGTTCCCTGGCTGAACGTGCAGCTCGGTCAGTATAAGGTCTACTTCAGTCGGTCGCAGATCAATTCGACGGCCTCGATGCAGTTTGCGAACCGCGCCCTCGCGATGGATGCCTTCACGGCGAACGGTCTGAACCGTCGCGATGTGGGCATCACCTTCATGAACGATGAAGAGGTGTACCCGGTCAATTATTACGTTGGCGTGTTCAACGGAGTCGGTCCCCTTGTGAACCGTTTTGCGCAATTTTCGAGCGAAGAGCCGACGGTCGGCTGTCCTGGCGGACAAACGAGTGGGAATCCCTATCCGTCACCGGGGGGCTGCCAACCGAATCAGCGCAACCTCAACGCGAATGTTCGAAGCAACGTCAACCAGTTGATGTATGTGGCCAGACTCCAGGCAAACATCATGGGCCGGGCCGGGTACGGTGAAGGCGATTTGGCCTATTCTGAGAATCCGCAAATGGCGGTCGGTGGAGGCTATGCCTACAATCCAGAGATCGATACCAGTACAAGTAATGCGTTTGTGGGGATCGACCTGGCGAATTTGACCGTTCGACGAGCGCTGGCCCAATATGGGAACGCACGCATCCTCGGACAAGGCGTGGTCGACTTTTCAACCTGGACGTTGGATTATGCCTTCAAGTATCGGGGCTTCTCCCTACAAACAGAATATTGGTTTAGAACGGTGACGCGGCATAACAAAGGGATGCCTTGCATGGTGACGAACGGAGTCGGGGGGCCTTGCACCACCTATGCGCCAAATCAGTTCGGCAACACGACCGGCTGGTATGTCCAATCTGGCTACTATCTCATTCCACGAAAACTGGAATTCGCCGCCCGTTATGCCTGGTGGGATCCCGATACCCATTCGGGGGGAGACCTTATCAAGGAAGTGGATTTTTCCCTCAACTGGTTTTTGAGCGGAACCTATGACCATCAAGTCATGTTGACCTATAGCAATATTGCCATGGGGCAGGGTGGCTATGCGATCGGCCGAAGCGCTCCGTTGCCAGCGACGGGGGCTTGCCCGGCCAATTGCCCGTCCGGCTCAGTGCCCTTGGATGCCCAGGCAGGGACGCTGATCGAAAATGCGGTCCGGCTCCAATATCAAATATTTTTCTAACCGTTCGCTCACCGGTGTCATGAGGTTGCGATGAAAGTGAAATGTCGTTTGTCGATGGTCCTGGTCTGTGCAGCCCTGTTGGCCTGCCTCGTTCCGAGCTCGTTTGCCGCGGACATCACGATTGCCGCTGCGTCAGATTTGAGTTTTGCGTTTAAGGAACTGGTGATGGAGTACGAACAGACGACCGGTAACCATGTGAAGCTGACGCTCGGATCCTCGGGCAATTTCTATGCGCAAATCCAAAATGGCGCCCCGTTCGACCTCTACTTTTCAGCCGACATCGGTTACCCCAAGAAGCTGGAGGAGGCAGGCCTCGTCGTGCCTGGCTCCCTCTATCCCTATGCCGTCGGACGGATTGTCCTGTGGACCGGCAAGGGGTCGCACCTGGATCTCTCCAAGGGGCTGGAGCTCTTGCGGGACCCGACGATCAAGAAGATCGCCATCGCCAATCCCAAACATGCTCCCTACGGCAGGGCGGCCGTGGCAGCCATGGAATATTTCAAAGTTTATGAGCCGGTGAAAGACAAGCTTATTTTGGGGGAGAACATTTCGCAAGCGGCGCAATTCATTGAATCAGGCGCCTGTGACGCAGGCATTATTGCCTTCTCCTTGGCGCTTGCCCCGGCGATGAAGGCTGCGGGGCAGTATTGGGAGATTCCCGCGGCGGCCCATGCGCCCCTGGAACAGGGAGCCGTGATCTTGAAACAGTCCAAACAGCCGGAAACCGCCAGACACTTTCTGGAATTCGTCAAGGGTCCTCAGGGACAGGAGATTATGCAGCGCTATGGCTTTACGTCGCCCAAGTAAGCCCTGGACGCAGGCGATCTGGTTGACCCTGTTTGTGGCTTGCGTTGGCTGTTCCCAGGCAGTTCTGTTAACTCACGAAACAGAGCAGGGAGGCGTGGTGACCTACCTCTTCAAGGAAGACCGGGGTGGCCCGATGGGGTCGCCTCATCGCAGGGAGGCGCTGACGCTCATCGAGCGAAAATGTCCCTCCGGCTATACAGTCCTCAAAGATGGGGAAGTGCGGGGATACGGCAGTATGTCCAGCGTGGAGGGAGCGGAAGGGGAAGTGAGCGGACGGCGCTGGGGCATACAGTTCCGTTGTAAGTAAACTCAGGCGACCGAAGACGGGCTTCTCGTCAGGTTGGCGCTGGTCTCGATGATGACGAAGGTGGGATTGTGAACTGGATTGCCATCTGGGTGACATTTAAATTAGCTAGCCTGACGGCCGGTGTCTTGCTGGTCGTCGGAATGCCCATCGCCTATTGGCTCACCTTTTCAAAGTGGCGCTGGAAGTTTCTTGTCGAGTCGGTGGTGGCGCTTCCGCTTGTGTTGCCTCCGACGGTGTTGGGTTTCTATATTCTGGTCGCCATCGGTCCCCATAGCCCGGTCGGTCGATTCTACAGCGATCTCGTCGGGCACCCGCTTCCCTTTACCTTCGAAGGTCTGCTCCTTGCGTCGATCCTCTACAGTTTGCCGTTTGCCGTACAGCCCTTCGCTGCGGCGTTCGATCAAGTAGATCGTCGTTTGATCGAAGCCTCCTGGACCCTGGGGCAATCGAAGTTCAAAACATTTTTCAAGCTCATCCTGCCGCTTTCGGTCACAGGAATCATTACCGGCGTCGTCTTGAGCTTTGCCCATACGTTGGGGGAGTTCGGTGTTGTGTTGATGGTGGGAGGCAACATCGAGGGTGAAACGAGGACGGTCTCGATCGATATTTACGATGAGGTGCAGGCGTTGAACTATGCCGGGGCCGCGAAGACGGCCTTCTTCCTCCTCGTGGTCTCCTATCTCGTGTTGCTTTGTGTCTACGCAATGAATCGAAAGGTATGGGCTGTATGGCCGCAACGTTAAGCCTCAACTGCCGGAAAATATTTCCCGGCCGGCTGACGATCGCCGCGGAGCTGGAGCTCCCTCTTGATCCGCCATCGGTGCTGATCCTGTTCGGACCGTCCGGCTCCGGTAAAACGACGCTGCTCCGTTGTCTGGCGGGACTTGAACAGCCGGAGGAGGGGACGATCCGATTTGGATCGGAGATATGGGTCGATGCCGCCCGCCATCACAGTATGCCGCCGCAAGCGCGCCATCTCGGCTATATGTCGCAGGACTATGCGTTGTTTCCCACTCATACCGTGACGGGCAATATCGAGTATGGGCTGAGTGATCTGCCGCAGGAAGAACGGCGTAAACGAGTCAGCGCAGTGCTGGCCTTGTTGCAACTTCATGGATTGGAACAGTCGAAGCCCCGCCAGTTGTCCGGCGGCCAGCAGCAGCGGGTGGCCTTGGCCCGCGCGATTGCCCGTCAGCCGCAGCTACTCTTGCTCGATGAGCCTCTGTCAGCCTTGGATGCTCCGACCAGAGGCGCACTGTGCAGCGAGCTACGTTCCTTGCTCACCAGGTTGAAAATCCCGACCGTCGTGGTCACCCATGATTGGACTGAAGCCCTGACGCTGGGCGATCTCATTGCCGTTATGAGCGAGGGCAAGATACTTCAGATTGGCGTTCCTCAGGAGGTCTTTTCTCGTCCGGCCAATGAATCGGTGGCACAGATTGTGGGAGTCGAGACGGTGATCCAGGGGCAGGTGCGTGATTCAGAGAACGGGCTCGCTACAGTTGTGGTCAATGGCATGGCCATCAAGGCTCTGGCCGTGGAAGGAGTCGGTTCGTCGGTCTATGTCTGTATCCGCGCGGAAGATGTGGTGTTGGAACAGGCGGGGAGCGGTATGACCAGCGCCAGGAACCATCTTGCCGGGAGGGTGGTCGATATCGTGCCCCAGGGCGTGATGGTGCAGGTGAAGATCGACTGCGGCTTTCTGCTCACGGCGATGATTACACGTGGCGCTGTAGAGGATTTGCGTCTGGCGCCTGGGGCCTCCGTTATCGCAGCGATCAAGGCCGGATCTGTGCATCTGGTGTCTTGCTCAGTTGTCTAAAGAGGAAGGGCCGGTGAAATATTTAAAAATCCAGGCCGGTGATTAAGAGGAAAGTGTACAAAATCATCCTCCCCAGCTTCTGTGGATAAGTCTGTTCATAAGATTACCCTGCCAGCAAAATTCCGCGCATTTCTTCGTTCATAACACGTCTTTGCCTAAAAAATAGGCATTGGTCCATGATGATGGTCCACCACTAGATGTAGTGGTACTTGCTGAAATATAAGATAAAAACAACAAAACCTAGGCAAATATCGATATTTCATCCTCTTTGATTGTGAACGTCCGCACTGGCAGCGATGTTTCTGACAAGTTATGCACAGATCACTCTCCTGGATAGGGTTTTCTTCATCTGTTTCGTAAATCTTGAACAGGGGGCTTGACGGCGCATCATTGTCTATGTAACCATTGGTTACATTATGAAGCCAACTGATCTGAAACGAATTCGCGAACAGCTCGGGCTGACCCAGCAGCAGCTGGCGGATGCCTTGCGAACAACCCGCGTATCAGTTGCTCGGTATGAGACCGGGATGCGCCGTATTCCCGGGATGGTGCAAATCACGCTGGACCAGTTGGGTGGAGCATCGGAAATTCCCATGGCAGGAATGGTGGCAGCCGGTTCACCGATCGAACCGGTCCCCCAGTCCGAACTCATCGATGTGCCTCCGAGCATGTTACGGGGGGGCGATACCTTCGCGCTCCGCGTCAAAGGGGAGTCCATGAAGGATGATGGCATCCTCCCGGGCGATCTCGTGGTGGTGAGAAAGCAGGCGACGGCGCAGAACGGGCAAATCGTCGTGGCGCTGGTGAATCAGGAGGCCACGATCAAGACCTACTTCAAGAAGGATTCACACATTGAGCTGCATCCGGCGAATCAGGCGATGCAGCCGATTATCGTGACCCCTTCCGATACTTTTCATATCGAAGGCATTCTCATCGGCGTGATTCGGCATTGTGCGGTCTAATTCATGAGAGGAGGGAGGATATGATGTATACAGGAGGAAGACCCTGTGAGGCGGAACGGCTGGTTGATTTGGAACGAACGGTGGATTTCTTAAACGGGCAGTTACGCGAAGTGCAATGGAAGCTGGGCCGGCCCAAAGTAGATCTGCTCCCTGTCCGGTTGTGGCGGACCTTGGTAAGTCCCAAGGGTGGGCAGGAGTTTATGTCAGCCGTCTGCAATCGCCAGATTCGTCCGAATACAAAGATGGTGTCTCATGCTGACTCAAGATCGTAGGACGGAGAGGTCAGCCGTCGGCGCCTGTGCCGACTGTGGGTCGGTAGTCATGCAACGAATCGCCTGCGTCGATGGAATGACCCATTCAACGGTCGAACTCTGTGAGCGTTGCTGGGCCGCTTCTCAGCAGCGGCAGGTCTTTTCAGGCGGATGCTGCGGCTAACGGAACCTGGCAAAATGACTGCTACAGCCCTGTAGACACTTTCCAGATCATTCCTGTATTCTATGCCCGGTTACGTACCATCCGTTCTGGCGGTGTAGCTCAGTTGGTAGAGCAGCGGACTCATAAGCCGCGGGTCTCCCGTTCAATCCGGGACACCGCCACCATCGCGCGCTTCGTGCGCATCATTCCCTTCCATGTCGCATCGTGCTCAAGCCGGAGAATGAGCTTGTGCGATGGTTGGTTCCACTCCATCGCTCCGGTAGACTAGGGCCATGATCCATCCTCTTCCCTCCACTTGCGAACGAGCCCTCCTCGAGCGATTCCTCAAGGCGGAAGCGATGGCCTTGTGGGCAGTGCGCTCTGCGCAAACGCAGGATGTGCCTCCCGGGGTGTTGCAGTTTTTGCGTCGCCATGAGGAGGAAGAGGCGCAGCATCTCAAGCAGTTTGAGCAGCTGCTGGGAACACGTTCGCACGGCAAGACGGCGCTGCCTCGTGTGCCCACCCAATGGTGGGCCTTGGCCGTGCATCTCTACGGATACGAAACGTTGGGATTGGAGTTTGCCAAGTTGTTGATCGGGTTGCGCCCGGATCTGGTCTCGATTTTGGAAGATGAAGAAGTGCATGTGGGGTTCTTCGAAGACGAAGTTCGCGCCATCCTGGTTCACGGAGGATCTGCTGCGGATGGTGCGCGACAGACGGCACAGGCTTGGAGGCGGCGGTTGCCCGGAACCGTCGATCGTTATGTTGAAGACGAGAGTCTTGCACCGTTCCGCGACGAGCTCAGACGGCATATTCTTGATGCGATCGACGAGCGGTTTATGACCGTTGGTTTGTTGGCGAGGTCGGAGGGGCGGGTGCGCCCATTGTGACGCCTGCAGTCGGGGAGGCAGGCGCGCCTTCCGGTTTCGTGGCAAAAGGATAAATCTTCGGAAGGTTTTCTGTTTCGAGACGGAATAGCCGTTGAGTGTGATGAAGGGGCGAGGCGCGCACCCAGGTCAGGGCCCCAATGGTTATGCGGCGGTCGAGGCGAGACGTTTTTGACGTTGGCCTAGTATATCAAGAGCCGCGATGCGATAGCCCTCCGCCAGCGTAGGAAAGTTGAAGATATTTTCGACGAATGAATCGATCGTGCCTGCATGCTGCAGCGCGATTTGGCCCACATGAATCAGTTCCGTTGCCCCTTCCCCGACGATCTGGACTCCCAGGAGGTATTCTCCTGTCGGATCGGCCACTAGCTTCAGCAAGCCGTTACAAATGCCTGAGATCTGACCGCGAGCAATTTCGTCGAAGCGTGCCCGGCCGACCATGACCTCTCGATAGCGTGCTCGACCTGCCGCTTCGTCTAGTCCGATACTGGCCATCTCGGGGATGGTGTAAATTCCGATTGGAATGTCGGACGAACGTCCTTCCGGGAGACCTAAGGCGTGGCACACGGCTCGCCGGCCCTGCTCCATGGCAGAGGAGGCCAGGCCGGGGGGGCCAAGCAGGTCGCCGACCCCGTAAATGTGGGGAATGGCTGTTTGGCAATGTTCGTTGACGGCCAAGGTTCCCTTTTCAGTGAGCGTCAATCCGGTGGCGCTAAGATTGAGATCCTCTAAGTTGGGCTGCCGACCGACGGCCACGAGCATCTTATCGCTTCTGATCATTTGCCCGTCCAGGAGCGTCGTCACGACCTGAGAGATCCCATCCCAGCGGACGTCCTTGACGGCCTGTCCCGCGCAATAGCGACCGCCTCCCTGCTCAAAGCTCTGCACGAACATGCGCACGAGTTCCTCGTCCAGAAATTGGAGGGGGCGATCAGCCCGATCGACGAGCGTGACGTGCACGCCCAGTGCGGCAAAGATCGAGGCATATTCCGATGCCACCACGCCCCCGCCGAGCACGGTGAGGGAGCGTGGCAAGTAGATCATGGAGAGGATGGAGTCACTGTCCAGAATATTTTCGTGGTCGATTGGAATTCCGACCGGCGCACGAGGCCGGGATCCTGTGGCAATGACGATCGTGTCGGCGGTGATGAGTTGCTTGACTCCGTCGATGGAGAGCATCTCGATCAGGGTGGCAGAGCAAAACTTGGCGCGGCCATGGAAAAATGAAATGCCATTGCGCCGGAGTTGATTTTCCATGTAGAGGCCATGCGCCTTGACCACGTCATCCACACGGCGCATCAGCGCGGCGACCGGGATGTTCGGCGGCACGCAAACGTCCAAGGTGGTCGAGGATTGTTTTGTGCGCTCCAATTGCAGCGCGCTCTCGCGGAGTGTTTTGCTCGGAATCGTGCCGCGGTACACGCACCCGCCGCCGATGCCTGGTTCGCGTTCGATTACAGCCACCCGTTTACCCGCTTTGGCGCCTTGGATGGCGGCTTTTTGGCCAGCCGGACCGCTTCCGATCACCACAATGTCGTAGTGAGTTGCGGGACTCATAGTGTCATCGTATCCACGAGGCAGAGGACCTTGTCCTTGAGACCGAGCAGCGTGTCGACGTCGTCGGGATAGAGATTGAGATCGGCAAAGACGCTGTGGTCGCGCAGGGTGCTGTCATTGAAGGATTCGGGAACGAGTACATAGGTTGCCAGCCGGTCTGCCAGGCAGGTCATCATCGCTTCGTGTCGATGCGACGGGGCCTGCTCATAGACCCAGTAGTAGGCGATGGCCTCAGCGACCTGCGAGGGTAAGGCCCATTCCGTGGCGATCAAGATGCCGATCCGGGAATGATAGCTATCAATGAAGGCGCGGATCGCATCAGGTCTAAGCGTGATGCGCAGCTCCGCGGCAATGGCGGTGACGGTCTTAAGCACGACTGGTTTTCCGACGGCATGCAGGAGCCCGCAGAGGTAGGCGCTTTCCACGTTATACCGGCGCAGGCGGGCGATTTCTTTGGCGTAGGCTCCGCTCGCTAGTGCGTGGCGCCACAGTTGCTGTATTTCCGCGTCGTGCCCGGGAACGTGGACGGTCCCACTCTTTAGAGAAATGGTGACGGCGATTTCCGATAGCTGACTCACGCCGAGCATGGCCACGGCATGCTGGAGCGACATAATCGGAGTTCGCGGCATATAGGCCGGTGAGTTGGCGATTCGCAGGATATGGGCCGCCAGTGCCTGGTCTTGGTGAATGAGGGCGGACAAGCGGGCCGCATCCGCTGATGGATCACTGGACAGAGCCATGACCCGACCGGCGACTTGTGGCAGCACCGGAAGTTCGATTCGATCCTTGTCTATCCGTTGGAGTAAGGCCCGCTCGACCGGCTCAGGCATGTCGATATTCTTGGATAGATCTGTCTCAGTATTCATGCGGTAGGCAGTCCTCAAGCGCGGTTTGCGTCCACTGTGTTGGGGGACAGTCTCTTGTCGGTAGATTGGGGTGGAACCTTAATCGCATGGTATGCGCAAATCGTGGGGAACTTCTTGGTCGCACGGGCATCTGCGTGAGGGCCTGATGGTTTGTGCTGGTAGAGCGCTATGCCCTTAGTCTGTTGGTGCGGCAATAGGGCAATATCGGCTGGCCGAGGATTTTGGTGCGCGCTGGCGCAGAAATATAGATAGTGATACGTAGCCGATTGGCAGGCCGAGCATGTGGAAATATATCTATGATTACTTGTCTTTACGCTGCTCCTGTGGAATAAATTTGCATGGCAGCATTGCGATAACTGGCAGAAACCACTACGATAACGGGCAAGTTGAGTCGTGGTGATGGTCTTGATCTCATCGCCGGAGCAGTGGAGCAGGAAGATAGAAGGAAGCCTAGGTTCCTGCGTGGCTCTGAACAGCGCGTCGCGCGAGTATTTATTTCGAAGAGGAGGCGTCCTGTGATCGGATCGAAAGCTGAGCCAGTCAGAGTATTGCTGGTGGACGACCACGAAGTCGTTCGGGTGGGGTTGCAGACCGTGCTGAGCCGGCAGGAGAGTATCCATGTCGTCGGCGAAGCATCCACGGTCGACGAGGCCATACAGCAAGCCTGCGCCCTAAAGCCGGACGTGGTGCTCATGGACGTCCGCTTGGGCGGTGGGAGCGGGGTGGACGCCTGCCGCGCCATCCGCGAGTCCTGTCCCGACACGCGGGTGCTCTTTCTCACATCCTACCAGGACGAGGAGGCTGTGTTGGCTGCGGTCATCGGGGGAGCGCATGGCTATCTGTTGAAACAAGTCAATGCCGATGCCTTGCTGCGGGCCATTCATTCCGTGGCCCTGGGCCAATCCATCCTGGATCCGGCCATTACCCAGCCTCTCCTGGCCCGCATGCGGTCGCAAAAAGAGGAAGCCTCGGAGCCTCAGCGCGCGTCCCTTTCTTCTCAGCAGCAACGGGTCCTTGCGCTCGTGGCCGAGGGGAAAACGAACAAGGAGATTGGCTCATCGCTTGAGTTGAGCGATAAGACCGTGAAGAACTATATCCGGTTTATTTTCCAGAAACTGAAAGTGACTCGTCGCGCTCAAGCGGCTGCCTATTTCATCCGGGAGTCTCCCTCCGAGAAGCGGGTCAGCCTCCAATCGTCGCTGAAGACAGAGAAGGGTTACTGAGATCTCGGTCCTGCGCTGAGCTTGTTCTGTCGAGGCCTCTCAGGTGAGGGGCTTCATGCCACGGGCCTCATCTCTCTCGATTCGTCTGCCTTAGCTGCTTCCAGTCGATTGCTTCCTCTTCTACTTTTCCCCTCTGTAAGTCTTGCCTCGCGGGGTCATGGGGCCTTGACGGCATAGTTCCACCGGTGCGGAAATAGGCCGGCCGATGCAGCTATCTAGGTAATCAATTCAGATAGTTAACCGTTTATAGTGCCGCTGCGTATGGATAGAAATAGACTGGGTAGCGGAGCTAGTAAAGATACGTTATAGGGCATAGAGCTGTTCGGCTCCATGCTTGGCGCTAAATGGCTCCAGGCCTATATGTGCATAATGCAATTTGCGCATGGGCCATTAGGCACTTTCCGTTATAGGAATCTCGTCTACGATTAGTATCGATGCGCTTCATATATTGCCAGACCATTCAATGCGATAAAAACTGTTCATCCGCGTCCCTCAATGGCGGGGCGATCAATCGCTACGCAGGCCCCATGCAGGCATTGGCCGTTGTCGTCACCTATCAGCATTTTTCATGAGGAGCACATCTATGAGTCTCTTGTCTATTCTTGTGGTAGAGGACGATGAAGGGGTGCAGAGCCTGCTCCGGAGATTGTTGACGCAAGAAGGCCATCAGGCCACGATCGTCGGGAATGGCCAAGATGCCATTCGAGTGGCCCAAGAGATTCCCGTGCATGTGCTGCTGACAGATTTGAAGTTGCCCGACATCGATGGCCTGGCCGTCCTGGAGCGCATCTTTCAGATCGATTCCAAGGTGCTGGGCATTGTGATGACCGGCTACGGCTCGATCGACGGCGCCGTCAAGGCCATGAAGCTCGGCGCGTTCGACTTCCTCACGAAACCGTTCGATAACGAGGCGGTGGCCCTTGTCATCAATAAAGCCATGGAGACGCATCGCCGCCGCCAGGATTCTCGCGGGCCGCGGAAATCTGCGCGGACACCCTATCGGGCGGAGCAGTTGGTCGGCACGAGTGAACCGGTGCAGCGCGTCCTGGATTTTGTCTCGAAGGTTGCGGATCACGACAGCACCGTGTTGATTCAGGGAGAGAGCGGAACCGGCAAGGAGCTGGTCGCGCGGATGCTGCATTTCAACAGCGTACGCAAAGACCGTCCGTTCGTGCCCGTCAACTGCGGGGCCATTCCGGAGAACCTGCTGGAGTCCGAATTGTTCGGCCACGAGAAGGGCGCGTTTACCGGCGCCGCCCAGACGCGAATCGGGCGCTTTGAATTGGCGCATGGGGGGACGCTCTTCCTCGACGAAATCGGCGAGTTGAGCCTCGGGCTGCAAGTGAAGCTGCTTCGCGTGCTGCAAGAGCGTTCGTTCGAACGGGTGGGGGGGACGAAAACGATCGAGGTGGACGTCCGCGTCGTAGCCGCCACCAATCAAGACTTGGAGCAAGCTGTCCAGCAGAAGCGGTTCCGGCAGGACCTGTACTATCGCCTGAACGTGATTCCCATTACCACGCCCTCGCTGAAGGAGCGGAGGAGTGATATTCCGCAATTGGTGAACTATTTCATGGAACGGTTAAATCACACGAAGCAGACCGCCATTACCGGCTGCTCCCCGGATGCGATGACCTGTTTGATGGAACATCAATGGCCCGGCAATATTCGGGAACTCGAAAACATGATCGAGCGTCTCGTGGTGTTGAAACAATCAGGAGCGATCGAAGTCTCCGATCTTCCCGAGCGTGTGTTTCCTCGGCCAGCGGCAGCGGCGCCGGCAGAACAGCTGGAAACGCATTTCATCGGATTTACGGATCAGGGGGTCAGTCTGTCACGGGAACTCGAACAGCTTGAGAACCGCCTCATCGTCGGTGCACTTCGACGAGCCAACGGGATTACGAGCAAAGCCGCCCAGTTGCTTCAGGTGAACCGGACTACGCTGGTGGAGAAAATGAAGCGAAAAGGGTTGGCCACCAAGGACCAGGGCTGCCTGTCCTTCTAGCGAGGGCTCCTGATTGCTTGATGAAATCTTCTTTCCGGTGCGCCCCCTCTGGCCTGGCGGCCCATTGTGTGAGCCTGGAAGGGCAGCGCCTGGCGCCCTGAAGAATGCCGGCAGATGTTTCGTGCGTTCCCTGTACGTCTGAATCGCTCCCGCCGAATTTCTCATTCCTTCCTCCTCCCGTTCTTCCTGTCAATCGTTTGACCAGTCCCATGGGCGACGCGTTGAAGATTTGACGAACGTCACGAAGGCGCCGCGGACAAGGTCACGGTTTCCCTCGCAGAATGAGTATTTGCCCTCATCTTGCGAAGGGCACGGGAATTGCTCAATCCCTCACCTGTCTATGAAAGTCACTACCTCTTGCCATTGGTTACTCGCCTGTCTGCTGGCGCAGGGTCTCCCGCTGGACGTCGCCATTGCGGCTGACCTGCGACCGGTACCCCCCGCGACATCGCCCATCCAGGTCGGACCGGTTCGTGCCAGTTTGCCCGTTTCCTCAACACGGCTGATGTTGGCTGATGAGGGACCCCGCTACGGGCATCTTGCGGAGGGATCAGTCACCTTGCCGTTCCAGGATGCGGTTGAGGCATTCAAGCATGGGCAACATGCCCTGGCTCACGCAGGTTTTAGCGCGATCGTAAAACAGGAGCAGGACCGCGCATTGTTGGCATCGGCGAAGGCCTTCTTGGCCGAACTGCCGCTGCTCGAGAATCCGGCCGGCCGTGGCCAGGCGGAAGCCATTGCGCAATATCGTGCCCTCATTCGTCTGCACCCGAATGACCCGAATGCGTCCCGCGCGCTCTGGCGGATTGGTGACCTCTATGTCGAAATGGGATGGTTCCAGGAAGCCATCGTCGCCTATGAATATGCCACATCACGTGTGATCGCTCGCGCCGATGCCGACCGATCCCTGCTCAGCTTTGGCGTCATCCTCGATTTTCGTGGCCGTGTGGCGGAAGCGGAACAGGCGTTTGAAACGGTCAGGAAACGCGCGACCGACGACCAGCTCATGATGCGGGCGACATTGGGCCAGGCCAACGCCCTGTGCACGCTCCAGCGCAAGCGCGAGGCGCAACCACTGTATGACCTGCTCTATCAGCGCTGGCCGGACCTCCTTCGGCACGACCCTCAGATCTTGCAGCAGTATGGCGAACTCCTGGCGGATACGGACCAGATGCAGCGGGCCCGTGCCATCGATACGCTCCTGTATAACCTCTATCCGTCCTCCCCCTATGCAGGCGCGGCACTCGTTCGCCTTGGGAAGAACCACCAGCGGCTGGGTTTGTACAAACAGGCGGAGATGTTCTACATCGCCGCTCTGACCCAGTATTCAGGCTCGCAGGAAGCGGGGATCGCCAGTATGCATCTGGCACGGATGGATCAGGAGGCGTCGGCGGCGTCGGCAGGCAGTTTTACCTTGAAGAAAATGGTGGGAGACATGATGCGGGGCTCGCGCGTCTCCTATCTGGAGTCGTCCCGTGGAGAGGCCCTTTATAAAAAAATCGCCAAGGACCATCCACGTGACTTCCTCGGCAGCGAGGCGCTCTTTCAGGTGGCCGCCTATTACGAATTACAAGGTGCGACCGCACGCGCCCTACAGGCCTATCTCGCGGTGACGCAGCGGGCCGGTGTCGCAGCACATGATCCGTGGCCTCAGGTGGCCAGAGTTCGTCTTGCCGCGATGCTGAAACCGCGGGTTGAGGCTGCGCTCAAGGCCAAGAACGATATGCAGGTGGTGACGCTCTTTCATAGCCACGGACAGGTTCCGGAGCAACACTACGCCGGTACGCATCTGTTATTGGAGGTAGCCGAGGCGCATCAACGTCTGGGGTTTTCCGTCGAAGCGGCGCGCCTCTATCAAATCTTGGTGCGGGATCGGAAGGCGGGCAAGTTCCACGAAGCCGCGCTCATCGGGCTGGGCGAGAGTTATTTGGACCACCATGATTCCTCGGCTGCGCGGAACGTATTTGAGAGCTTCCGTCTCCAGCATCCGCAGAGTCCCCGATCGATGCTGGTGTTGCGGCACTTGATCACGGCCATGCTGGAGCAGGAAGACCGCCGCAGCGCCATCCGGCTCATGCGGCGGTGGCTCAGTGCGCACCCCCGCGAACCGGAGAGAGGCTGGATGCAGCTGACATTGGCGAAAACGTTGGCGGACGATCACCAACGTGGAGAAGCCGTGGCGGCATTCGAAGAGGCCGAACGCCACAAGTTCATACAGTCGCCGAGCGATCGGCTCATATTTGCGGACCTTTTGACGACGCTGAAGAAACCGCAGCAGGCCGTGGAGCTCTATCAACGGATCCTGGCCTCGAACCCGGAGCCGGATCAGGCAGAATGGGCGCGCCTGCAGATTCTCCGAACCCTCGCG
>JAPLLG010000004.1 GCA_026387665.1 Nitrospirota bacterium | reverse complement strand
AGTCGGGAGATCTTTGCGTTCATTGAAGGGTTCTATAATCGCCAGCGGTTGCATCAGAGCCTGGGCTATTTGACGCCGCTGGAGTTCGAGCGACGGGTCAGTGACTCTTAACCTGGTGTCCACAAAACCTGGGCTAGCTCAACATGCCCCCATTGCACTTGATGTAAGCAAACAGTTTAGCAAAGACATTGATCTTGCATTTCCGAGAAAAGCATTAATCCGGGAGACTGAAGAACTTCGCGGATTCGAACTTGCGAGAGATTTGGTGGGCGTGGCATCGCGATTTATCTTAGGAATTGCAAGTCTACTTTCAGGTGATCCAGTTTCTGCGTTCGACCTTCACTATGGTGTATGGACAGAGCTAAAAAGGAATGAAGAGAAAGGGCTTGATTGGCCAGGGCCCAAACAACTAACCGCCAGAGTTGCAAATGTGCTGGTTGTGGATGGGCTCAATGCGGCAGACCTACGATTTACAAAGAAAACACCAAATTACTTGGAGGACATGCGACGGTTCTTGGATGTTGTCCAAGAGATTGACCCCAGTAACTACAGTGGCCATCTACTGAAGGGGATCTATTTATTCTCGTCTTCTCGCGATATAGAAAGCGCGAAAAAAGAGATCAAGAAGGCCGAGAACAGTAGAGATGCCGCATGGCTTTGGGGTTTAGCATTTCTAGATGCCTATGATGGAAGGCTTGAAGATGCACACAAGACATACCAAAGAGCCTTCCGGAGTCTCGTTTCTGACAACACCGCCCTTCAAGTTGAGACCTTTGTCGTCGACGTTCTAAATCTCGAACCGAACAAGATGCAACTATGGTATTGCCTGGGAATGATCAACTACTTCTATAAGGAAGACCTGGAATCCGCCAGAAAAGATTTCTCGAAATTCCTTGAACAGGCGGAGCCAAGTGGAAAGTTTCCGAAATCCGTCGAGCTCGCGAAAAAATATCTAACAGAACTTGATTGCAAGCGTGTGAAAACTCCGCATTCCGTCTAAGCGATGCTCGACAATAAATAGCCCACGTTTCGCGGCGCGCGGCGAGTGATGGATCGAAACGGAGGCTGTTCCGTTGATACTTCTATCGAACGATTTGGTGTCAGGCATGCGTATTGACCTTAGACGGATGGGCTATCCGTAGACTCCCTGTCCCTGATAATGGTCAAAAGCTCTTTCATAGCGTCCTCCTGACGAGCCAGAAGAGCCCCACTCTCCATCAAGCTCACCTGCTTGCCAAACCATTCACCAAGAGGAAGTCCATGATAGGAGTATTCATTGGTCAGCGCGGATGATTTTGACAGGACGAATTCGAGGCAGTGTGAGTAGTTCCAAAACCATTCATTTAAAACGCGCCCGTGGTTTTCGTCCAAGAGTATTAAGGATTTGAATAGTAGCCGTTTAAAATCTGAAAAGGCCCCTGCTGCATAAATCTGGCTTTCCATCTGAAACCAATGTCCTACGTTTACGCCACGAAACGTGTCTGTTATTACAACTTTTCTTCCTAATGTCCTCATCAAGAACCGACAAGACTCAAAATATTTGAACCACGAATCAGTCGAGCCTCTCGCTGCTTGCTTTTTCCTTCCGGCCTCCCACACAAACCCAAGTGCATCCAATTTTCCAACTAGTTCAGTGGAAAGCTTGTTTTTTTGAGGCCGAATTGTATTTATGAGCCAGTTCCCAATTGCAACGCCTTCGTGAACTGTTCGACGTTCCGGTTGTTTGCCGGTTTTCTCGACGTAGCCCTTGTACGCAGCAAGGTTTCGCTCCCACCGAGCCTTTTGAGGTTCCAAGACTTTCCCCAGAAGCCTCTCCAAATTATTCTTTCGATCTTCTCTTAAGTGACCTTTCTTGAATAACCGACGTTGATGCGTGAGCCAAAGACCAATCTTTAGACCATCAGAACTTTCTTCGCCTAAGACAGGCAGCTTGCCGGTTTCATCAAGATAAGTGCTGCATGCTGCCATGTGGCGCACCCAATTTCTTTCCGTATCGCGATATTCACCCCATTGAACGCCTAACTGTTCCAGGAGTTCCTCTCGATCCTCTGAAAGCTTCCCTTTTTTGAATGTAGCGCGTTGGGCAAGAAGCCACTTTCCGATTTTAAATCCTTCATATTCTGTGTCCTGATCGGGCTCTTGTCCATGCTCTTCCATGTATTTCTTCAATGCACCGAATCTCAAGTGCCATCGAGTGCCCAATTGCTCCATCATTTCAAGTGAGAAGAGACTCTGATATTCGGAAAATGCAATGTGCTTTGGAAATCCAATCAGAAACGTATTGGCATCCGGAAGATCCTGTCGATCGGTGACATGCGTTTGCCCCAACAGGGGGGCTCGTCCCTCGCCTTGCCGAATTCGCGCTTCACGGATCGCTCCTTCAACGCGTTCATCCTGACTGGCCATTGCACTTAGAACTTGCCATACAAGTTGAAAACGGCTTGCCTCAATAATGGTTTCTGGATCTTCCTCTTCCTGTACAAGGACGGGAATAATCACATAGGCCCTGCTCTTCCCTGGAACCACGCGGAGCGCTCGGCCAGTTGCTTGCACAATATCAACAACCGAACTGCGGGAGTCTGCGAAAAATACGCCATCCACCACCGGCACGTTGACCCCTTCTCCCAGACAGCGTGCATTAGAGATTACCCCCCGTGCACTCATCTTGAATTCACGCAAAATTCGATTGCGTGTCCCTGCAGACATCTCCCCGTTGATATGCTTCGCTGAGTAGTGAAGATTTGGACTCATCTTGTCGAGGACGGCAGGAAGGCTATCCGTCCGATTTGCATCGACAAATTCTGACGCGCTGGCGACGCGATTATGAAAGCTGAAAATTTTCTTGATCCCGTAAAGCCCAATTGCCTTCGCTAGCGCGATACGTTGCGCGAGTCCGTGCGCTTCCCATCGCTCCTGATCCTCTGTTTCAATGGTCCGTCCACTGCGGGCTAGTTCAGCTACTTCTTGCTCCGAGACTCCAATCACGACGACGCGATAGTCGGAGATGATTTCCTGCTGAATAGCCTCCGCGAAGCTCATGCGGTAGAACACAGGACCAAATACGTCTGGCTCGTCCATCGAGACAATAGGAACGGCATCCTCTTCTGTCTTTTTGCGATACTGCGGCGCGATAACTCTGGGCGTCGCTGTCATGAAAAGCCGTTTCGTTGCTGGGATTTTGTCATCATCAAGAACCTGAGCAAAAGGTTTCCCCGCTGCCCCTGCAACCTTATGCGCCTCGTCGCAGATCACGAGGTCAAAGCGGCATTTCTGCACAGCAAGTTCCCGCAAGCCATCAACTAAGACGGCACTACTCTGGTACGTTGAGAAAACCACGTATGGAAGTGGTGATGACTGCCGCAAGAACGCGGTTAACTCTCTAGGATCAGTGGAAACCTTGAAGTCCTGATCGGAGGGATCGGCTTCCCAGCCATCTTCGCTATGCAATAACGCGACTGATTGATCGCTACAAATGCAGATATATCGAAACCCTGGACCGCGCACCTTATACCACTCTTCCAGGGTTTGCTTGATTAGCGCCAGACTCGGGACCAGGATGAGGATCTGTTTGGCGCCAAGTCTGTCGGCAATCCATTTCCCGATGAGAGTCTTTCCCGATCCGCAAGGGAGAATGGCCTGCCCGCGCGAGTGTTCTCTGAAACCATCGATCACTGCGTCAATCGCCTGCAACTGGAATGGACGCGGCTCTAGCGGAGGTCCTACCTTGGGCTTCTCATGAAAGACATACTCCTGAAGGGAGGCGAAAAATTCCTCAGGGAGATTGAGTAACGAATCAACGAGATATTGGCCGTGCGCTTTCCGCTCACGTACTACTCTGGGTAAGTCTTCAACATTAGCGATGATGAGGCGAAAGTCTGCACGGTCGCTCACCATATAGAACGTAGACAGCTCGCGCTGAGATGGGATGTCAGACCGGTCAAGGCGGAACTTCGATTGGTAAGCGGTCAACGTGTCGTCGCAGTGAAGTATCATTCCATCGATACCCATATCTTGGCGGTTTGAGCACCCGAGGCGCTCTAAAATCTCATCAGGTACGTTGCGAAACCTCCAAATCTTCGTGGCTTGGTAGTAGTCTTTGTGCAGTTCCAGAAGCGCCTCGCTAAACTCCTCAAACGCTTCGCCTCGGTCCTGTTGTGTCGGCAGCCCTGAGATCGCCTTCTCCAGGCCGTCCCAGGACTTAATCTCGTTCCAATCAAATCTGCGAAGGATGGGAAACATTGGAGTGAATCCTACTAAGGTTTGCGGTCCACCCTGCTTGTGTAAAAATGCGGATTCAAGTATGCCAGAACTGTTGGGGGATTAGTTGAGCAAAACAGACGCGAACACCACCTCCAGCGAAGAATAAGCCTCAGACCTTACAATCCTACAGCAAGGATTTTCTTGGCGCGGGGCTTGGGCTCAGAGCGGACGTCGCTGGAGGAGCGGGGACCCGTCGAGGCTCCGCTGAGAAGGCAAACGGAAGCTGACCGAGCCTGCGAGGGAATTTCCGAAGGCTGCCACTCGGCGGAGCCCGAACGGGTCGCTCCGGGAGGCGCGGGAGCGGCTGAGCCCCAGCCCCACGCAATCATCTTTCGCCGTATGGCTCGATGGGCTTACACTGTCGAAAGGCTACAGAGCTTATGCCTCGTTGCGCTAAACGAGAGCATCGGATATAGTCGCGCTATTCCTTTCAATGAAAACACTAGACGACATTCGCCGACAACTAGCCGCTGGAGAATTCGAGTTCAGCCGCCATGCCTTCAAGCGCGCCATTGAGCGAAATATCAGCGATGCGGAGATCCGACAAGCCGGAGCAGAAGCCAACATCATTGAGGACTATCCCGATGACAAATATGCTCCCAGCAGCCTGCTGCTCGGATTTACAACAACCCGTCGCCCATTGCACCTTCAGGTATCCCACATCGACTCCGACCTGCTAAAGATCATTACGATCTATGAGCCGGACCCCGCAGAGTGGTATGATTACGCCAGACGGAGGTAGTTATGTTTCGCTGTCATGTGTGTGGAAAGACCGAGAGCCGTCAAGAACTGGTCAGCGAGGTCTTCGATATCGAAGGCAAGCCCGTACAAGTTGAACAGATTCCCGCAACAGTCTGCCTCCATTGCGGCGAACCAATGTTCAGCCGCGATGCAACCGAGCGAGTTCGGCGCATGGTCCATGGGGAAGCGAAGCCCATCAAGTCTATTCAGATGGACGTGTTCGCCTACCGGTAATCCTTTCAGGCTTGTTCAAACTCCTCAGGGAAAGAATCTCTCCCGCAACATCGCCAACTTCTTCGCCGTACCGGCTCACGACACGTCGATTCGCGCCCCTCTCCCCTCCTTGAGGAGGTCCGCGGCTGACGCTTCCTTCACGAAAATTTCCAACTTCCCATCGCTGTTGATGAGCGCGGACGGCTGCCCTTCCGTCCCTTCACTGTAACAGGCCACCAGTCCTTCGATGGCCTGCTTGCCGATCCGAATGGACAATTGCCGGCGCTTCGTGACTGCTCGCGCTTCTTCGAGATCCTGCTGAGTCAGGTTGGAAATCAGATTGCCGAACCGATCCACATGGATGATTGCTCCCACCAAGGTCTTGCCTTCCCAGGTTGGCGGCGCAATCGTAAAGGTCTTGCAGTCTGTGACGAGCCGGCCGAATGATTCGAACGACTGTTGTTTGGTCAGCCAGGCCGCAGCTGGGGCGAAAAGGTCACGTCCGTCGAAGGTGTGGCCAGCCGATGACAGACGATAGTCTGCATTCTCGATCTCCCGCACTTCCATATCGGGATTCCCGGCAAGGATATACGTTAACAGTCCGTTGTCGGGGGCTAGAAAGAAGTAGCGCTCGCTCTTGGCGATGAGGGCGCGCCGTGCGCTGCCGACACCTGGATCGACGACGGCCACATGCACGGTGCCCTTGGGGAAATAGCGATAACAGGAATTCAGGAGATAGGCGGCGGCTTCAACGGAATGGGGCGGCACGTGATGCGAGAGATCGACGAAGGTGGCGTGGGGATTGATGGTAAGGATCACGCCCTTCATGCTCGCCACGAAGGAGTCCCGATCCCCGAAATCGGTCAACAGCGTGATGAGCCCCGAAGGGTGCGGCACTACAGCTCCTCGAAGCGAATCTCCACCACTTCGTATTCGACGATCTTCACCGGTGTCTTGACTTCGACGAACTCGCCGACGCGCTTGCCGATCAGCGCCTTGCCGACCGGAGACTGAATCGAGATGCGGTTCACTTTCATATCGGCTTCATCCTGGCCCACCAGCGTATATTGACGTTTCGACTGCGACTCCTGTTCGATCACGACCACCGTGGCGCCGAACACGATGGTCTCGGAAACCCGCCCGGCCGTTTCGATGATGCGGGCATCAGCCAGCTTCGACCCAAGTTCGATGATACGCGACTCGATGAACCCCTGGCGTTCCTTGGCGGCATCGTACTCTGCATTTTCGCTCAGGTCGCCATGGGCCCGCGCTTCAGCAATGGCTTCGATGTTTTTGGCGCGTTCGACTTTGCGAAGACGATCAAGCTCTGCCTGAAGTGCCTCGTGCCCCTTTCGCGTGATCGGTGTCGGCATAGTGTAGCGTCCTCTATGAGTGGTGGTGATATTCCTGTAACGACCGAATCGTGAGCTCTGTCTTCAAAATCGCTTCAATCCCCATGACCGCCGCTCGCGCGCCCCGGATAGTCGTATAATAGGCCAGCCCTTTATTCAAGGCCTCCCGGCGGATCGACAAGGAATCGGCATGGGACGCCGCCGTGCTCACGGTATTCACGACCAAGGCCACTTGCCCGTTCTTGATATGGTCCACGACATGGGGACGGCCTTCTTTGACCTTATTCACGGTTTCCGCCGGCACCCCATGGTCCCGCAAATAGCCCGCCGTGCCGCTCGTCGCCTGGATGTTGAACCCCAGCTTATGAAGCTGCTTCACCACTTCCAGCGCGGCAGGACGATCACTTTCCTTCACGCTGATGAAGGCCGTGCCTCCCTTGGGAAGCGGCGCACCGGCTCCCGCCTGGGACTTGGCAAAGGCCCAGCCGAAATCCTGATCGATGCCCATCACTTCGCCGGTAGACTTCATCTCCGGCCCCAGGAGGACATCCACCCCGGGAAACTTATTGAAGGGGAAAACTGATTCCTTCACGGACAAATGCACCGGCGCAGGAGCGTCGGTCAATCCCAGCTCCGGCAAGGTCTTGCCCACCATCACCTTCATCGCCAGCTTGGCCAATGGCACCCCGATGGCTTTACTGACGAAGGGCACCGTGCGCGAGCCTCGAGGATTGACCTCCAACACGTAGATCGTATCCTCTTTCACGGCAAATTGCGCGTTCATTAAGCCGATCACGCCCAGTTCCAGGGCCAGGGCCTTCATTTGTCGGCGAATCTCTTCCACGACGCTCTGCTTAAGCGAATAGGGCGGCAAGGAACAGGCCGAGTCTCCAGAATGGACCCCGGCTTCTTCGATATGCTCCATGATCCCTGCCACCACGACATTCGTCCCGTCTGAAATAGCGTCGGCATCGACTTCAATCGCATCCGAAAGATATCGGTCGATCAGCACCGGATGTTTCGGCGAAGCCTTAACCGCCGTGGTCATATATTCCAGCAAGCCTGCTTCGTCATAGACGATCTGCATGGACCGCCCGCCCAACACATAGGACGGCCGCACCATCACCGGATAGCTGATCCGCAATGCGATCTTCAAGGCCTCGTCCACGGATCGGGCCATGCCGCTCTCCGCCTGGCGGAGCCCCAGTTTATCCAGGAGGTCGCGGAATTGCTCCCGGTCTTCGGCCCGGTCGATCGCCTCAGGACTTGTACCCAAAATTTTGACCCCGGCCTTGGAGAGGGGCAAGGCAAGCTTGAGGGGCGTCTGCCCGCCGAATTGCAACACGACGCCCAGCGGCTGTTCGCACTCCACGATATTGAGGACGTCTTCCTCTGTCAGCGGCTCGAAATAAAGCCGGTCCGAGGTGTCGTAGTCCGTGCTCACCGTTTCCGGGTTGCAATTCACCATGATCGATTCGATGCCCTCTTCGCGCAGGGCCATGACCGCATGGACGCAGCAATAGTCGAATTCGATCCCCTGCCCGATGCGGTTCGGCCCGCCGCCGAGGATGATGACTTTCTTCCGGTCTGTCGGGCGAGCTTCACATTCACTGCCGTAAGTCGAATAGAGATAGGGCGTATGGGCTTCAAACTCCGCGGCGCAGGTGTCCACGCGCTTGTAGGTCACGCCTCGTTTGCCCTGGGGCCTAGTCCGCTGCTTCCGGACCGAGGCAGCCGTGGCGCCGATGAGCTGCGCGATACGATCGTCCGAGAATCCCAGTTCCTTGGCCTGCCATAAGAGCGGTTCCTCAAGGACAGCCGGCTTCTTGCCCGCCTGACCGACCAGCACCGCTTCGAATTGAATCAGCTCACGGACCTGTTCCAGAAACCAGGGGTCGATCATCGTCAAGGCAAAGAGGTCATCGTTGGAGAGACCAAGGCGCATGCCGTCCGCCACATGCCACAATCGCTCGGCGATCGGAGTCCGCAGATGTTGCCGGACCCGCTCCAGCCCCTGCGTCCGGTCGAATCCCTCCGGGATGCCGCGATCCAGCCCCTCCCGCGAGGAAAGTCCGCTCATATTCAATTCCAATGATCGAATCGCCTTGTGCAAAGCCTCTTTAAAGGTGCGGCCAATCGCCATGACCTCGCCCACCGACTTCATCTGCGTCGTAAGGGTCGGATCGGCTCCGCGGAACTTCTGGAAGGCAAAACGGGGGATCTTCACCACCACATAGTCGATGGTCGGTTCGAAGGAGGCTTTGGTCACGCCGGTGATGTCGTTGGTGATTTCATCCAGCGTGTAGCCCACGGCAAGCTTCGCGGCAATCTTGGCAATGGGGAACCCCGTCGCCTTCGAAGCCAGCGCGGAACTCCTCGACACGCGCGGGTTCATTTCAATGACCACCATGTCACCGTTCTTGGGGTCCAGGCCGAACTGCACGTTCGATCCGCCGGTGTCGACGCCGATCTCACGAATGATCCGGACTGCGGCATCCCTCATCCGCTGATACTCTTTGTCCGAGAGGGTCATGGCTGGCGCGACCGTGATGCTGTCCCCCGTATGGACTCCCATCGGGTCCAGGTTTTCGATGGGACAGATAATGACGACGTTGTCCTTGAGGTCCCGCATCACCTCGAGTTCATATTCTTTCCACCCGATGAGCGATTCCTCAATCAGCACCTGGCTGACCGGACTCATGGCCAAGGCCCAATCGATCAGTTTCTCGAACTCTTCCCGGTTGTAGGCGATGTTCCCGCCGGTTCCGCCCATGGTGAAGGAGGGACGGATGATCGAGGGGAATCCGGTCTGTTCGAGAATCTTGATGGCTTCGTCGCGGTTATGGGCCGTGCCGCTGGCCGGCACCCGCAAGCCGATTCGCTGCATCGCATGTTTGAAGGCTTCGCGATCCTCGGCCTTATGGATCGCCTCAGCAGAGGCCCCGATCAGCTTGACGCCGTATTTTTCGAGCGTCCCCCGCTTGACCAAGGCCATCGTGGCATTCAACGCGGTCTGGCCCCCCATGGTCGGAAGCAGGGCATCAGGCCGTTCTCGCTCGATTACCTTCTCGACCACTTCGACCGTGATCGGCTCCACATAAGTCCGGTCTGCCAATTCCGGATCGGTCATGATCGTGGCCGGATTGCTATTGATGAGAATGACCCGGTAGCCTTCTTCTTTCAGCGCTTTGCAGGCCTGCGTGCCGGAATAGTCGAACTCGCAGGCTTGACCGATCACGATCGGGCCGGACCCGATCAATAAAATGGATTTGATATCTGTTCGCCTTGGCACGAAAACCTCGTTTCAGAGTCAACTAGCTCGGTTGTGGCATGGGCCCGATGGCTGGCCTGTATGGCGCAACGGGCGGCGGAACCACCCCGCCCCCCGGCCCATGATAATGCTGAAGCGCCTCAGGTAGCCAGGCTTCGATCTGGTTGATACGAGTCAAATCGGACGGATGGGTGGACAGAAATTCCGGGATCGCCTGCTGCGACCGGAAGCAGACCTTGCCGATCATCTGCCTCGGGCAGCCGCTCATCCGTTCCCAAAAGGGGACCGCCTCGCGCGGATCGTATCCGGCCTGCGCCATCAAGCGGAGCCCGACGTAATCGGCTTCCGATTCCTGCTTCCGGTTAAAGGGCAACGACACATTGACTCCATAGGCGCCCAAGAGCCCCTGCATCGCACCGGGATTGACACTGCCTGAGACTGCCGCGCCCAAGGCGCCCAATTGCGCGATTTGGTCCAGGATGCTCCGGCTCATCCGCTCCACTCCATGCCGCTGCAACGCATGGGCGACTTCATGCCCCATCACCGTCGCCAATCCGACGTCGTCTTTCGTATGTTTGAGAATCCCGGTGAAAATCGCCACCTTCCCGCCTGGCAGCGCGAAGGCATTGACCATCTTGTCGTCTTGAATGACGGCAAACTCCCACTGATACTCCGGCTTGTTGGCGGCTGCCGCGATTCTCCGTCCCACTCGTTGCACCAGCTCATTAATTTCCGCGTTGTCGCTGAGAGGCGCAGCCCGCAGCACCTCGCGGTAGGCGCTCAATCCGAACTGCATTTCCTTCTCTTCGGAGAAGAAAATCACCTGATCACGAGCCGTGCCAGGCGCGCGGTAACAGCCGGTCAGGCTGCCGAACAGACTCATGGCGGCCCCCACCCCAAGCGCGGCGCAGAGGCTCATCGCCCCCTGGGCGCCCAGCGCCAACATCGCCCGACGCCCGATGGGCGTGGCTAAGGCTCGATCGATTGCGTCAGCAGCACGTGTCATGACAACCTACGGCATCCAAAGGTACATGAACTGCGGCGTCCCACCCCGCACCATCGACAGTAAATCTAAATTGGCGAACCCGGCCATGCCGGCACTCGTCCCGAACAAACGGGAATAGATATTATTCTGATACTCGCCCCTATGCCCATAGGTCACGACCCGCGCCTCCGTCAGGCCGGCTTTTTTCTTGGCCATCTCGATCGCGTCATCCAGATATCCAATCTCATCGATCAAGCCCACCGCCTTGGCCTGATCGCCTGAATAGATGCGCCCGTCGGCCAGTTTCTTAATCTGCTCGGACGACAGTTGGGGCCGCCCCTCCTGCACCACAGCCAGAAACCGGTGATAAAACGAATCGATCACGCTTTGAAAGATGGCCCGCTCCTCAACCGTCATCACCCGAAAGGGCGAACCCATGTCCTTGCGGGGACCGGACGTGATGGCATTGGCTTCGAGTCCCACTTTTTCCAGCAGGCCTCGCGCATTGACGGTCAACATGATCACGCCGATACTTCCCGTCACTGTCGAGGGGTGAACCCAAATACTGTCCGCCGCCATGGCCAGGTAATAGCCCCCTGACGCCGCCACATCCATCATCGAGGCGATCACGGGCACCTTCTTCTTGAGCTTGAACTCCCGCAACTCGTGATACAGAATGTCCGACGCGGTCACCGTGCCACCGGGACTGTTGATGCGAAGCACCAGGGCTTTGATCTTGTCGTCCTTCGCGGCCCTCGTCAGCTCTTCCTTGAACAGGGCCACCATATTGGGATGCGGCATGAGGCCGTCTTTGTCTTGCGAGCTAATGACCCCCGACAGATCGAGCACCAGCACTTTCCCCTCGCCCGTACCGCTCAGCTGCACTTCCTGCACCGGCCCCGACGGCTCGACCAGATTGACCGTGATGCAGCCGGCTTGCAGACCTATAACCATCAGGAGGCAGAATCGCCCAAGAATTGCACAGACCCTCGCAGGCTGCGGGACAACGATGTTGAAACGCGAACACTTGGAGAATCCGTACGCGGGCGCAACAAGAGAACCCGCCTGCAGGATGCTCAAAAAGGCCGTCCAGCAAGGCCGCAGCGAGTGAAGGACCGAGGCGTACCCTTTAGGGTACATTGAGGGTCTGAACGATGCGAGAACGAAGCTGGCGGACTTTTTCAGCATCCTGCTATACATGATGTTTCTCCATCAGCTGAATAAACTCGGCAAATAAGTAACCAGAGTCATGGGGCCCGGGAGAGGCCTCCGGATGATATTGTACCGAAAACACCGGACGATCCACACAGGCCAATCCTTCGATCGAATGGTCGTTCAGACTCACATGGGTTACCGCAACTTTCCCGAATGTTGTCTCAATCACGGGCGGGCGATCCGGCACAGATGTGATCGGCTGCGTGACTTGCACCGCGAAATTATGGTTCTGCGAGGTGATCTCGACCTGTCTCGTGCGCAGGTTCATGACCGGATGGTTCGCCCCATGATGGCCGAACTTCAACTTATAGGTCTTGAGCCCCAACGCGAGGCCGAGAATCTGATGGCCTAAACAAATACCAAAGAGCGGATACTGGCCGATCAGTTGCCGCACCGATTCGATCGCATAGGACACGCCTTCCGGATCTCCAGGACCGTTCGAGAGGAAAATGCCGTCCGGTCTGAGGGACGCCACCTGTTTCGCCGTCGTCGAAGCCGGCACGACGGTCACATTGCACCCGGCATCCACGAGCTGACGAAGGATATTCTGCTTCACGCCGAAATCATAGGCAACGACATGCCAGCGCTTGGTCGCAGCCGCGCGGGGCTTGTCTCCGAGCGAAGGAATCCATTCACCCGATCCCTCTGTCCATTGATAGGCTGTCTCGCAGGTGACGGTGGTCGCGAGATCCCGGCCAATGATGCTAGGGGCCGCCTTGGCCTTGGCCACAGCTCGACGGGCGTCCGTCTCGACATGGGTAATGAGGCCCTGCTGTGAACCATGTTCACGCAGATGGCGCGTGAGAGCCCTGGTATCCAGCCCCTCGATGCCGACGATCTTCGCTTCCTGAAGATAGGCTTGTAACTGCTGCTTGCTGCGCCAGTTGCTGGCGAGCGTGCTGGCCTCTTTGACGACAAACCCTTCGGCCCAGATCTTCCGCGACTCGATATCCTCCGGCGTCACCCCGTAGTTGCCGATGTGAGGACAGGTCATCGTGATGATCTGTCCTTTATAGGAGGGATCGGTCAAGACTTCCTGATAGCCGGTCATGGCCGTATTAAACACGACTTCGCCGACCGCCTCCCCTTCATAGCCCAAGGCGCGCCCCTCGAAGAGCGTGCCATCCGCCAATGCCAACAATGCTTGTTTCACGTCACCACTCCATCCCGCCGCAGCGACCGTTTGGCCTTGATTCCTGTCAGCACAATTCCCAGTACGAGATTGACCATGTAGAGCGACCGGACCGGCATATGGATACGGAAGAATGCTTCGAACGCCGCCTTCCGCGCCGCTTCCTCTTTCACCGCAAAAGCCTGAGCCTGGAGCGAGGCAACCAGCGGATGCAGCCAGAGAATGATGATGCCGGCGATCACCGTCATCCCCACCAGCAAGCCCATCTCGACCCGACTGACCGCCACGTCCTGATGTCCACTCCACCAGCGATACCAGGTTCCGGCACACAGAACCGCCAGAGCCCCGATCACGAATCGATTATAACCTTCAAAGGCTTTCGTCAGAAAGAACCCGCCTGAGTCCTGCCCGCCGAACGTATTGAAGACGGCTGGAATGACCGCCCCGATGAGCACCAGCAACCCGCCGACCCAGATGCCCAACGCCAGCCATTCACAGGTCAGACAACAAATCAGCCCCCAACGGGATGAGCGCAACACTAACCCTCCGCCCGACTGGCCTCGAATACCACTCGGCCACCTACGATGGTCGTCCGCACCCGCCCCTTCACCTTCCAGCCGGCAAAGGGCGTGTTGCGGCTCTTTGAGAAGAACTTGGCCGGATCCACTTCCCATTGTTCATGCTGATCCACAATCGTCACGTCGGCATCGGCCCCGACTGCCAAGGTGCCCTTGGCCAATCCGAACACCTTCGCGGGAGCCGTGCTCAATTTATCGACCGCCGCCTCCAGGGACAACACCCCCTCCTCGACCAAGGCAAGGGTCAAAGGCAGGGCCGTTTCCAATCCGACGATGCCGAAGGGCGCTTCCGCAAACCCCAGTTGTTTTTCCTGCGTAGCGTGAGGCGCATGGTCCGTGGCAATGACATCGATGGTGCCGTCGCGCAGACCTTCTTTGATCGCCTGCACGTCCTTCCAAGTCCTGAGCGGAGGATTCATTTTCGCATAGGTGTTATAGCCTCGAACCGTTTCCTCTGTGATCGTGAAGTGGTGGGGGCAGGCCTCGGCTGTGACTTTCAGTCCGCGGGACTTGGCCTCCCGCACCATCCTGGCCGACCCCTCGGTGCTGATATGGGCCAGATGCAGCCTGGCTCCCGTCAGTTCCGCCAAGGCGACGTTCCGCGCCACCATCACATCTTCCGCCGCGGACGGCATGCCAGGGAGCCCCAACTCGGTCGAGATGACTCCTTCGTTCATGCAGCCCCCCTCGGCGAGGTGCAGGTCTTCACAATGGTCGACCACCGGCACGTCGAAGGCCAGGGCATATTCCATCGCGCGCCGCATCACGAGACTGTTCATCACCGGCTTCCCGTCATCCGAGATGGCCACACAACCGGCGCGCCGCAAGTCGCCGATCTCCGCCAGCTCCTTGCCTTCCGAGCCTTTGGTGATCGCGCCGATGGGAAACACATTCGCCAACCCGGCCGCCTTCGCCCGCTCCAGCATGAATTCCGTAATTGCCTGATTGTCGTTCACGGGGTTCGTATTGGGCATGCAACAGACCGAGGTGAACCCACCTGCCACCGCCGCCGCCGCGCCGCTTTGGATCGACTCTTTATATTCGAAACCCGGCTCACGGAAATGGACATGGAGATCGACGAACCCGGGAAGGACCAGCCGCCCCTTGGCATCAATCTTCGTGGCGCCAGCCGGAGCTTTGAGGTTAGGCCCCACTGCCACGATCCGCCCCTCATCGATCAACACATCGGCCACGCCATTGAACCGTCCCGGATCGATCACGTGCCCACCTGCAATGTGAATAGCCACGATTCAGTTCGCTCCTGACATGAGATAGAGAATACCCATGCGAACGGCCACGCCGTTCGCCACCTGGTCCAAGATCACCGACGACAAACTATCCGCCACCTCCGGCGCGATCTCGACCCCCCGATTGATCGGCCCGGGATGCATGACGATCACCTTAGGATCGGCCAGCTTGACCCGCTCGGACGTCAACCCGTAGAGCCGCGCATATTCGCGAATGGTCGGGAACAGGGCTTTCCCCTGCCGCTCCAGCTGCAAACGCAACATCATAATGACCTGCACATCGCGCAAGGCCTCGTCGAGGTGGTAGTAGACTCGCACGCCCAGCTTCTCGACCCCGGCCGGGATCATCGTCGGAGGCCCCACCACCCGGACTTCCGCTCCCAACTTGACCAAGGCGTGAATGTTCGAACGGGCCACCCGGCTATGGGCCACATCGCCAACAATCGCGACCTTGAGCCCCTCGAACGACAGGCCCCGTTCGCGAATCGTGTAAAGATCCAACAGCCCTTGCGTCGGATGCTCATGCCATCCGTCTCCCGCATTGATCACGGAGGACTTCACCCCGCGGGCCAGGGCCTCGGCTGCGCCGGCCGAAGGGTGCCGCAGCACGATAATATCCGCCTGCATCGCTTCGATATTGCGCGCGGTATCGAGCAACGTTTCCCCTTTGACGACACTGCTCGAGGAGGGCGAAAAGTTGATCACGTCGGCGCTCAGCCGTTTCGCCGCCAGCTCGAACGAGGTGCGCGTCCTCGTGCTGGGCTCGAAAAAGAGATTGACCACCGTGCGGCCCCGGAGCGCCGGAACTTTTTTGATTTCCCGCCCGGTTACTTCCTTGAACGAATCGGCCGTCTCCAAGATCAGTTTGATCTCGTCCACCGACAAGGGCGCCAGGCTCAAGAGGTCTTTGCGTTTGAGACTCATCGTTCCCTCCAACCTCAGGCCTTGAGAATCACGACCCGATCATCCTCGCCTTGCTCTTCCAATAACACTTGAATGTCCTCTTCCCGGGACGTCGGAATGTTTTTCCCGATATAGGTCGCCTTGATCGGCAGCTGCCGATGGCCCCGGTCGACCAGCACCGCCAGCTGAATCTCCGCCGGCCGTCCCAAATCGATCAACCCGTCCATCGCCGCGCGGATCGTTCGCCCCGTGAACAACACGTCATCCACCAGCACGATCACCTTGTCGGAAATATCGAACGGAACCGACGTCATGCGGAGAATCGGTTGTTCCTTCCGCAGCGACAGATCGTCCCGGTAGAGGGTAATGTCCAACTCACCGATCGGCACGGAAGCCGATTCGATCTCTTGGATCCGTTTCACCAGCCGATGGGCCAGATGCACCCCGCCGGTCCTGATCCCGACCAACGCCAGATTCTGGATGCCTTTATTCCGTTCGAGAATCTCGTGCGCGATACGGGTCACAGCCCTAGCGATGTCTCCCGCATCCATAATCAGCCGTTCCTGGGGTCGATCGTTCCGGGTCATCACCATGATTCATTCAACTTTCTGGCATAAAAAAACCCCCTCATCGACATTCGATGAGAAGGTTGAGATGTGTCGGCAGACACAAGCCTGAATAACGCCCATACACACTCCTTACTCACCTCGCAGGATGAGCATTAAAGGTTGCGGCATCTTACTGAGGCCCAGGACCCCTGTCAAGCCGCGAGACGATGACTCGCGCCGGCGCCTGAACGAATCGACGGGGCGAACGCCCCTCGATTCGAGACGCGTGGAACAGCCGGACTCCGCTCCTGGCGCCACATTCGCAATATTTTTATGGGGTCAGGCGAGCCGCCGCCTCTCATAGGGAAAATATTGCCGCCGTGAAAACTCTCGCCACTACACCGCAATATAGAGTAGTCCGCGGTCATAACCCCGCGACCCCTAGGGTGGCTAGTGGGTACGTATTTCTCGTTTCCCCGCTTCGGACTAGGAAAGAATTGGACACTGAAATGCAGAGTTGGGTCTTATCAGAACTGAACGCTCAATATTTCTCCTACACCAACCGATACAGGTCATAACTGAAACTGAGACTGACGCTACTTGTCTCACACACACAGAGGAGGACCGATTATGTGGCAGCCGGAGAAACAGGATACGAGACGTTCGCCGCAATCCCTTTCAGATATGGAGGGCAATATCCCTTCATCTCCGAATACCAGGCCTGAGTCGAACGAAGCCGTCGTGGCCTTTGTCGGAAAAGGCGTCGAATTCAAGGGCATGATCTCCTACAGCGGGACCGTGCGGATCGATGGATTCCTCGATGGAGAGATCCACACCGAAGGGACCTTGCTCGTGGGAGAAGAAGCCGTCCTCACGGCCAAGGTGAGCGCAGGCACCATCGTGTGCATGGGGAAGATCACCGGCGATGTCGTGGCCAAAGAGAAGATCAAGCTGCTCGCCCCCGCCGTGCTCAATGGCGGAGTGAAGACGCCGATGATCTCCGTCGAAGACGGCGTGCTCTTCAACGGGACGCTGGAGATGACGCAGGCCATCCGGGAAGTGTCACGCGAAGTGCCACTCCGCTCCGTCGATGATTCCGATGTCGCAACCATCAGACGAGCCAATGCCTAACACCCATGCAGCATAACCTGACTGCCTATCCTATGAACGACAAGCGGCATGGGAGCCCGATTCGGATGAAGCAGGTCGACGATCGACCGGTCCGAGAAGCCGCAAGGCCTCATCACCGGGGGCACAGGTAAGGAGGATGCCATGTGGGCGTTCGGAAAAAACCAGCAAGGGACAGCGACAAGCCAGGAAGATTTCACGTTCTTAGGAAAAGACGTGGTCTTCAAAGGCGTCCTGACCCTACAAGGCAGTGTCCGGGTTGACGGCCAATTTGAAGGCGAACTCCACTCGACCGGAACCGTGACGGTCGGAGAACTCGCGATCGTCAGGGGCAACATCAAGGCGAGAGTCTTGATCACGAGCGGCAAGATCAAGGGCGATATCACGGCCTCGGAAAAGGTCATGATCATGAGCCCTGGGATGCTCATCGGCGATGTCCGCACCCCGTCGATTTCCATTGAGGGAGGCGCGCACTTCCACGGCCTGTCCAATATGGGGGCCGATACATGGGTCGAAGGCCACAATGCGGCAGACGAGAGGATTCACGACCTCGCCGCGCACCGCGGACGGCTGCGCGCGCCAGACTACTAATGGGCCCTAGGGACGTTTGAGCTCTTCGAGCGCAAACTGCTTGGGCAGCATCACTGGCACCACGATCCCGATGGGATCGCCCCGTTTGATGGTCGTCGGCTTGGTGAGTTGCAACAGAAAATTCGCCGTGAACGCGTCGTAGTCCGGGAGCCATTCGTACATATTCGGCGTACGTTTGTACTCCTGCGTCTTAATCCCCTCCCACACAAAAAACGTCCGATCGGGATAGTGGTAGAAGTGATTCGGCACGTCCTTCATCATCAAGCCCACCTGTTTGGGATAGTAGAACCGGATCCCGCAACAGAGCTTTGGATACCCACTGTTTAAGATCAAATCGACATAGGTCCCTGAAAAGGATTTGTAGCCTAGGATCCGCTCCTCCGGCAGGATCGGCGGGGCCTGCCATTTCACCCCCTCAGTCGTGCGGCGGATCTTACAGTCAGCCGGAGACCGAATGAGCCAGCCATACTGGCCCACGGTTCGCACCGGGCCGCAATCGTCAGGAATCACTTTGTAGCCCTCGACCGCCACTGTCCGCTGCTCATTCAGCGACATTCCGGACAGCAGGGGCCGATGCGGCATGAAGTCGAGCTTCAGCCGCTCCGGCGCGATGGCCGTCGAATATTCCCGTTCCCAATAGATGACAATCTTGTCGCCAGGCTCCTCGCCTGCAATCTGTTCTGACGTCGGTTCATTCATAGCGACAACCGTAATCGATCCATGATACCCAGTGCAAGCAGACTAGACCTTCTTCAGGTGAAATAAGGTGAGCCCCGCCCGCAGCTTCGCTTTCGGCAGGATCGTGCGATGCATCCGAAACGTGGGGAGCTGTTCGACCGGTTCTTCCCAGCAGACGTGGAGTCCCGAGGACGAGCCATGCCGGCCCAATTGTGCCGGACCGATGACGAAGGCATTGCCTCCTCCCCGAAGAGTTCGCGCCATCTCCTTCATGCATTCAACCAGCCTGGCCGGTTCCTCCCCTTCACCATAGGGGATCCAACGATAGATCAAATCATAGAGAGGAAGGGCCGCTGGGTCATGCGACGCGTTCGCAGAAACGAATCGAATGCGCGAGAGCCAATCCCACCGCTGCATCTCGGCGCAGACCGTCCAGAGTTGTTGCGCCTGCTTTTGTGCCAGGGCCGCCTCATGGATGAGCACCGTATAGTCTCTCGGCCGATCAAAGAGGACGCAGGTCGCAATCACCGCGTCGCCATTGTCGATGAGGACATGCTCGGCATGGGACAGGGCCACGCCGATCTCACGATCCTGTTCGCCAAGATCTTGTAGATAATCCGCCACGAAGGGCTGCGCCGCTCGTTCGTTGATTTCAGATTCGTCTTCCGGATAGAGCAATACCGCGCCATAGGTCTCGGCAGGAGAGATCGCTGGAACCCCCTGCACAAAGACCGATCGCCAATCGACCGGGCTCATGGCCACTGATGCGCCTGGCTGCTCCCTGCTCTCTTGCGGCAGGGTCACAGGCAAGGGAGTCTGGCGCTCACGCTCCTTCAGAATGACCTGGCCTCCGACAATCTCTGCGCTCCGATCGCAGGGCAGCGCGCGACGGCCTTTCGGACTCATGTAGGAGAGCCCTGCGACATCGGATGCCACCGTGACCTTCTGCAACAAACCACCCTGGAGGGTCAGGCAGGCCCCTATACTCTGGTCAAAATATCGAACCGGCATCGTCCCAGCCGGCAGCCAGGTGACTTGGTTGGACCGCTCCTGATTCATGAAGAGTGTGAAGGGGTTGGTCCCCCCGGGGGCCTGAGGAGTAAAGAAATTACTGAACAAGCGAAAGGCTGCTTCCGACGGATAGGCAGGAATCCCGCGATAGCGCAACGGTCTGGGGCTCTGACTCCCCTCGTTCTGATCGTCGTAGAGGCCGCGGATCAATTCAAAGACCGCAGACCCGGTTCCCGGCAAGAGCGACTTAAAGAGTTCGACGACCGGCAGGAAATCGATCGAGGCCCAACTCATCGCCCCCATGCAGGACATGAATCTGGCCCGCTCGAAATCCCCGTCCTGCAACACATAGAAGGCATCTTTCCGCTGGCGAATCGTGGCCCTGCCAGTCGGCCCGATCACGAGATCCTCATCGCGATAAAAAAACCGCACGTCCTCGATCGGGACCCGGAGCGCCTGCGCGGCCATCGCCCGCAAATCATCGGCGGTGAGCCGTTGCCAGCCAGGTTTGCTGGCGAGATTGAGACTGGTTTCATTCACCAAACCAGCCGGTTTCAACCCGACCCATTGGCCCCAATCCAACCGGATCCTGGCACGGAGAAGCACCGCTTCGCCTACGGCATTGCTCCCCCACTCACATTCATGTAACGGATTGCCTGCCGGGTCTGTGGCGAGAAATCTGCGCCCGTCCTGGCGATAGAAGACCAGATGGCCGGTGGCCTGGCGGACGGCTCGCCCGCCCGCCTGCTCAAGATCCTGCGCAAAGGGAAAATTCGTGGAGAAACGAAGATGGCCGACTGTGTGCAATGCGGCCAAGAGTGGATCAGCAGACATCTACTCGCGGACTTGCCCGCTCCCCAAGACGATAAACTTGAAGCAGGTTAATTCTTCCAGCCCCATCGGACCCCGCGCATGGATGCGGGACGTGCTGATCCCGATTTCCGCGCCCAGCCCGAATTGATAGCCGTCATTCAGCCTGGTCGAGGCGTTCACTAACACCGCGCTGGCATCGACCTCCCGCAAGAACCGCATGGCCTTGGGATAGTCGGAGGTCACAATGGCTTCCGTATGGCGTGAACCATACTTGGCAATATGCTCCATCGCCTCATCGATGTTCTTGACCACTTTGACTGCCACGGTGAGGTCGAGGAATTCCTTTCCGAAATCATCGTCGCTCGCTGGCTTGGCCGAGGATGACAACTGACAGGTCTTCGGGCAACCGCGGACTTCAACCTTGGCCTCGACCAACTTCTCAATGAACGGCGCGAGCCAGTTGCGCGCAATGCCCTGATGAACTAAGAGGGTTTCCACCGCATTGCAGGTCGAGGGCCGCTGCACCTTGGAGTTGAAACAAACACGCTCGGCCATGGCCGGATCGGCATCGCCATCGACATAGATGTGACAGACGCCGGCATCGTGTTTGATGACAGGGATCGTGGCATGTTCGGTGACGACCTTCATCAGCGATTCGCCGCCGCGTGGAATAATCAAATCGATGTAGCGATCCTGCTTCAGCAGAAGAGGCACCAGCTCACGCTCAGGCCGCGCGACAAAGGTGATCGCCCCGGCCGGGACGCCGGCCTTTTCCGCCGCGTCCGAAAGGACCGTCGCAATCGCCGTATTGGAATGGATCGCCTCGCTCCCGCCACGGAGTACACAGACATTCCCGGACTTCAAACAGAGGGCGGCGGAATCAGCCGTGACGTTCGGACGGGACTCGTAAATAATGCCGATGACGCCGATCGGAACCCGCACTCGCCCCACCTGCATGCCATTCGGCCTCGTCCACATCTTCGGCATGGTACCGAGCGGGTCAGGGAGCGCCGCCACTTCGCGCAGGCCCACAGCCATCTCGACGATTCGCTCCTCCGTCAGACGCAGCCGGTCCGCCATCGCCTTCTTCTCCGGCTCAGTCCCAAAGGCCTCCAGATCCAGCTCATTGGCGGCAAGCAGCGCGTCTTTATGCTCTTCCAATGCCTCGGCCATCGCCAAGAGAGCCCGGTTCTTCGTAGCCGTTGACAGCGTCGCCAGCCGAACTGCGGCCTGCTTGGCTCGGGTGACCAATTCATTGACATATTCTGGAATGGGGATGAGGGCAACCACCTCTTCCACGCCCGTCGCTTCGATGGATTCGACCGACGTTTCCGCCTGGTTGCTTTGGTCAGACAACATAAAAAACCTTATCCCTCGTAATAGTAAGACTGGAACAGGATACAGCGGGAGTTTCGACGCGGTCAAGGCGGCCATTATAGGCCTTTTTCCCTGGGATGGGCGCAAGACCGCGCCCGCTCACACCGAGCCGAGGCTAGATGACTTTTTTGAAGTAGTCGATCGTGCGAAGGAGGGCATCTTCAAGCGGCACTTGGGGTTCCCAGTTCAGTAGCGCGCGCGCCCGAGAAATGTCCGGCCGTCTGACTTTCGGATCATCGGCCGGCAAGGGATGATGGGTGATCTGGCTCGATGAGCGAGTGAGCTCCAACACCAGTTTCGCGATCTCCATCACCGTGAGTTCGCGCGGGTTTCCGATATTCACCGGCTCATGCATGCTGGCCGTCTCGGCGCCTGTATTCCCCGAGACTAGAAACTTGCGATCCGTCCGCTGCTCAGGCGTCTTGTCCGAGTCCAGCATAAGCAAGGAGATAATGCCTCGGGCCAGGTCATCGACGTAACAAAAACTCCTGGTCTGGAGCCCGTCGCCGAACACGCTGAGCGGCTTCCCCTGGAGCGCCTGGACGATAAAATTGGAGACAACCCGGCCATCATGCGGCCGCATGCGGGGGCCGAAGGTATTAAAGATCCGCACGATTCTGGTATCGACCCCATGGTAGCGATGAAAGGCCATGGTCATGGCTTCGGCAAACCGTTTAGCCTCATCGTAGACCCCACGGGGACTAATGGGGTTCACATTCCCCCAGTAGGTTTCCGGCTGGGGATTCACTAGAGGATCACCATAGACTTCCGAGGTACTGGCAAGAATAAACCGCGCGCCTTTTGCCCGAGCCAACCCCAATACTTTATGTGTTCCCATGGCCCCGACCTTCATCGTCGCAATCGGGAACTCCATGTAATCCTGAGGACTGGCAGGCGACGCAAAGTGCATCACCGCATCGAGGGGCCCTTCGACATGAAGGTAATCGCAGACGTCGTATTTAATGAAGGAGAACCGCTCATGCCCGAGCAGATGGGCCAGGTTGTCCATGCGTCCGGTGAGGAGATTGTCCATGCAGATCACGGAATGGCCGCTCTGCAACAGCATGTCGGAGAGATGACTCCCGAGAAATCCGGCTCCGCCTGTGATGAGAATGCGCATATAAGGATTTCTCTTTTACGCTTCTCTCACCGCGAATGCCAGATAATTTATGTGGATCGACGCCCTCTCCCTGCTACACTCAATCGCAACGGTCGGCTTAAAACACAAACTTGAGCCCGACGAAATACGAGCCAGTCCCGTCATTGTTGCCGAAGGGCAATTTCCTCGTCCACCGCACTTCCGCAAGGGTCGGAATCCCTGCCGCGGTGATGGGAGTCGGAACATAGACCTTCATCACTTGCTCGATTGCCGGGGCCTGATCCATCACAAGCAGCATCCCCCCGCTACTGATATTGACCGACAAAGCCTTCCCTTGATGAGCAGATGCAGGCCGATTGTCCATCGGCGCAGTCATCTCGTACGGAATCGGCCGCAACAGCGCGGCCCGCTCATTGTGTTTCTGGAAAGTCGTCGACATTGGCCATTCCCACTCATGCTGTCCCACGTTGTCCCCCTCGAAATGATTATGATGTGAAAAACCTGGCGCTATCTTCCGTTAGGCCGTATATTTCATAGAGCGAACCGACATAACTATGGCTGAAGTATAAGAAGGTGCTCTATTGAGGAACAATACCGACGATGTAGGCATCCCTCTCCAAAGGTGGGTGTTGACTCCCCCAAAAGGGTTAGGTACTCTTTCGCGTCCCAGGTCAAGTGCCTCATCTCCCATGACCTGCCTTCACGGAACGCATTGGATTATCTAGCATTATGCGTATCACGACCGCGAAAACAGACTGACCTTTCATGAGTAATTCATCACTCCCCGCAGACCCAACAGAAAGCCTCGCCGATCAACGAGCGGGCTCAGGGATTGTGGTCCTCTCCGCCTCCATGCAACTCCTCCATATGAATCGTCAGGCCTCAGAACTGTCGAAGCAGATCAACGCAGTAGAGCAGGGAGGGGGAGGGCTGAAATCTGCCCATGGAGTCCTGCCAACAGCACTGACAGAGCTCTGCGGGGAAATCATCAAGGCCCTCCATGTCCGAACTGAAGCCAAGGATTGGGAACATTTCGAGATCAAGCGCGTGGCAGGCAATCCGGAACAGCCAATCCTGTTGCGGGGGTTCGGGCTGCCAGACCGGGGCGGGGTGCAGCATGCGAGACTCGTCGTCACATTGGAAGAGTTGGCCAGACGCCAACAGCTCAACACAGACCAGGCCAAGGAAAAGTTTCAATTAACGAATCGTGAGCAATCCGTCGTTGAGCATCTGGCCAAAGGATGGACCAACAAAGAGATCGCCAATACCCTGCAGATTACCGAGCAGACCGTGAAAGAACACATCAAACACATCATGCGAAAAACTAACTCCACAACCAGAACCGGAATCCTCGTTCAAATCTTCAACTCGTAATTCGCCACAGTGCCTGTGTTGAAAATACCACAGTGCGCTATCTGCAACACTTTGGTTGCTCCGTGACTGTTAATTTTATCGCTTACAATCAACTACTTGCAATTGCAGCCTTTGGCCCATTGATTGCAATACGCAATACAGTAACACTGCAATCAAACTAATTACGGCGCTTACGCGCAAAACAGACAGGATAAGGCTGAAGTAGCATGAAGAACCTTCAATTGATATTAGTCGGGATTCTCGTTTCAGTGGCTGGATGCCAAACAGGTCAGCCGGCACAAACAGCCGCCATCGACAACGGAAACTTCATGGGCCTCTGGAGCACCTACTCCCATTGCCAAGCTACCAATGACATCGATCAACTGAACAACGATGCGGTGACCCTGACCAAGGCGGCCAATCGCTCGCTCAGCGCGGAAGCGTTTATTCTCCCACTCCCAGGTACGATCAAAAAGCTCGTGTCGACTCCTGCTGCCAGATTTGCGGTGGATATGAAGGCCATGGCGGCAGCCTGCTCCTTGCGAGCCGGCACCGCTGCCGTAGAGGCAGGAAAGCTCGACGTGGCCAAGGACCTGCTCAGGACCGTCCTCAGCTACCAACCCCAATCCGAGTACGCCTACTACACGCTACAGGCGAAAGCGTTGCTTTCCGAGCTTGAATCCAACATCCTTGAGGTCACGCTCAACCTTCCCTAGCCGATTCGCCTCGCATCTTTCGCTATCTTCTCACGACATTCCCATCCGGATGGACATGCCCGTAGATCATTACGCGTCGGATGACTGCCCACCCCTGACCAGTGACACAAAAAGCCGGTCGTACTCCTTCGCTGAACGAGCCCAGGACACATCCGTCTTCATCCCTGCCTCCACCAACTGATCCCAGGCCGATCGATCCTGATACAGGTCCACAGCCCGGCGCAAGACGGACAGAAGAGCCTCCGCCCGATCCTCTTCAACATGAAACCCCGTCGCCCCTCCTGCCCGCCGAGCCTGCTCGGTCAGCGGCACGACCGTATCGGCCAACCCTCCGGTCTTTCTAACGACGGGAACGGCTCCATACCGAAGGCTGTAGAGTTGACTGAGGCCGCAGGGCTCATACCGGGAGGGCATCACGAAGATATCTGCCCCGCCTTCAATCCGATGCGCGAGCCCTTCATCGAACCCGATGCGAAGGCCCATCCGGCGAGGATGCCTCTTCTGTAACACCGTGAACTTGGCTTCGAGTTCCGGCTCGCCTGCTCCCAACACCACCAGCTGGAGATCCAGAGCCATCAATTGCGGAATAATGGCTTCGACGAGGTCCACCCCTTTCTGCGGGGTCAGCCTCGCAATCACCGCCAGAAGCGGAGCCGTGGTTTCAGGCAACTGAAACTCACGTTGGAGCGCCTGCTTGCACAACTGCTTTCCTGCGCGATCGTCAGCTGAGTAATGTGCAGGCAGATAGGGATCGGTTGCCGGGTTCCATCGATCGACGTCGATGCCGTTCAGAATGCCCACGAACCGGTCCTCCCGATTACGCAAGACCCCCTCGAGCCCAAAGCCACATTCTAGCGTCAGGATTTCTCGCGCATAGGTTGGGCTGACCGTCGTCACATAATCAGCAAAGACCATGCCCCCCTTGAGCAGATTCACCGAACCGTAATACTCCAGGCCCGCAGGGGTAAACAACGAGGGAGGCAGACCTGTTTTCTCGAATTGCGTGCCAGGGGAAATTCCCTGGTACCCCACATTGTGCAACGTCAGGACTGTGCGCACTCCCTGAACATCCTGCCGGTCCCGCTCAATGGTCTTGAGGTAGACCGCGCAGAGCGACGCTTGCCAATCATGAAGATGAAGAAGGTGCGTATTCCATCGGCAGGCGGTTCGGAGATAGGCGATGACCTCTATCGTCGCGCGACAGAAAAATGAAAACCGGTCGAGGTTATCAGGGTAGTCGAGACCCTGCTCTTGATAGAGACCAGGCCGATCGAAGAAGGCCTCATGCCCAATCGCCCAGACCCGCACCCGGCCGCCACCTGAGCCGACGGGGATGACATCCTCTTCGATCAATGCCTCGACCGGCCCTTGAGGGGTCGGCACCAGAAGTTGACAGACGGGGTGGAAGGATCGGCCAGACTCACTCAGGCAGCGATAGTGCGGAAGCAGGAGAATAACGTCATGGCCAAGCTTTGCCAGTTCAAGCGGTAGGGCGCCAGCGACGTCGGCGAGCCCGCCCGTCTTGGCATAAGGGACCGCTTCAGAAGCAACCATAAGCAGATGGAGAGGATGCTGGGTCACGGAAGGCCTATCGTATACATCATATTAATATTATGGAGTAGCCGGCACTTCAAACCGGGAGCGGAACTTGTCTTCATGCTGCCAGCTCCGGCCCAAGGCATGGAGCTGCACCGATGTCAACGCTTCGCGATAGACCAGCCGTCCCTCAAAAAAGACCACCAGCCACCCGCGATCCGGATAGGCGAGAAACAGTCCCTCACCGGCTTCAAGACTAACCTCCCACCCTCCTGGCGCCTCGCCAATCGCCACCCGCGAACGAGGAATCAGCGATTTGTCCTCCATGACGAAGAACTGCATGAACTCAACATGCTGATAGGCCGGAGGCCCCCAGGCCTCGACAAATGCAGGGGGAGTCAGCTGATGAAGCAACAACTCGTTGGCTTTCACATGGCGGGATTGCTCCTCCAGCGACGGCAGCCAACTGCAGCTGGACACTGACCAAAGGGCAACCACCACACAAAGGCCGGCCCATCCCGAGCGACGAGACAAATCACGGACGCTGAACCGATCCACGAATGTCCTCACAAGAGACGTCGGCTCCTTGGCTCAATCGGTTTGACCGGCTGACAGACATCACATTGGCAGATCCGCCGAAGGAGGCCATAGGAGTAGATCCCCGTGTCGTGGCCATCGCTCCAGGTAAATTGCAAAGCATAGCGGCCGACCGGCTGCACATCCTGCAGCATGATCACGATCGGCACATCGTCCGGCTGCAGACGCCGGACGCCGGACCACTCGTCCACACAGGCGGCGCAAGGACATTGCTGGCGGAGATACCGGACGGGATAGACGGACTTGTGCCCATCGTTCCATTCAATGCCCAACACACCCTTGTCCACCCAGGACATATCTTTCGGCTCATACAGGGTCTCGGTCATTCTTGACACTTCCTTCCACGACGCCGCCCCCGCTCCTGATCAGGACGGATAGGACAAAAAATTCACCGGAGGCAGTTGCCTGCCCGCCACCACCGTGACATAGCCTTCAATCGCATTTTCCACCTCGTACCGGACCTGCCCTGCGGCTTTCAAACGATCGACCACCGAGGAGGACAGCTGCAACGCCTGATGCAGAAAGGCCAGACTCCCTCGTGAGAGCGGCAAACAACGGAACGATTGGCGGGCCGCACACACCGTACAGACCAGACCTCCTGATAGAGGTGAGAACTGCGGCTCTCCCAGCAACCGTCCCTTGCCGCAAGCGGCACAGTGATCGGTCTGGGGGCGAAACCCAAGAAATCCCAGCAGCCTGATCTGAAACAACAGCGCCGTCATCGCCGGGTCCTGGCTCGTGATCAATGCGCGCAAGCCCTGTTCAAGCGTGTCGAAGAGCTGCGGGTCCGGGTCCCCATCCGGCGTCACCGCCCCCACCACATTGACCATCCGTGCGGCAGCCGTCATCAACGTCAAGTCTTCGCGAAACTTCATGAAAGGTTCCACGAGATCGACCTGCGAGATGCGATAGAGCGAATCGCCAGACTTTTCGAACAGGTTGAGATGGCAGATCGTGAGGGGCTCGAGCGAGGCGCCGAGCCGGCTCTTCATCCGGCGCGCTCCCCGCGCCACACCGCGAACCTTACCCATCTCTTTGGTATAGAAGGTGACGATACGATCCGCGTCGCCCCACTTCCGGCTTTTCAGCGTGATCGCCGCCGTCTTGATCAGCGGCATAGGGGCAATCCGTGAGACACGACTCGCACAACGTGAAGGGTTTCAGAGGACGAGCAACCGGCAGTTCTACGTTTCACGTTTCACGCCTCACGTTTGACAGTTCTTGCTAGCGCAGATGGTCCATAAATAGGGTGGCCAGGGTGAGATAGATGGTAATGCCCGTGATGTCGTTGGCCGTCGTCACAAAGGGGCCAGCCGCCACGGCAGGATCCACCCCCATGCGCTTCAGCAAAATGGGCATGAACGTCGCCATGCTGGTCGAGACCATGAAGGCCATAATCAGCGACACCCCCACGACCATGCCTAGAAAGGCTTGATGCCACAGCCAGCCCACGATGGTGAGAATCAGGCCGCAGGCGAGCCCCATCAGGAGCCCGACCTTAATTTCCCTGATAAACACGGTCCGCACATCCGTCAACGCGATCAGCCCTGTCGCCAATCCGCGAATAATGAGGGTCGAGGATTGGAGGCCCACATTCCCACCCATGGCGGCGATGACCGGAATAAAACTGACGATAGCCACCACTTCCTGAATCGTATAGCGGAACTCCCACAGAATCGCGCCCGAGAACAGACTGCCGACAAGGTTCGTAAAGAGCCAGGGGAGCCGGTGCTTCGCCGATGCCACGCTGGAAGACTTCGAGACCGAGTCCTCCTCGATCGCGCCGGCCATCTTGAGCATGTCTTCGGTCGCTTCTTCCCGGATCACGTCCACGACGTCGTCGACCGTGATGATGCCGACCAATTTATTGTCTTTGTCGATGACCGGAATCGCGAGCAAGTTATAACTCGCCACTTGGCGGGCGACTTCCTCCTGGTCCATGTCAACCGTTACGCTGATCACGTCACGCGTGGCGATGTTTTTCAGCGGCGTCGAGGGAGGGACCGTCAACAGCTGACGCAGCGAGAGGACCCCGACCAGACGCTCATCTCGGTCGGTCACGTAAATGTAGAACACCATTTCCGCATCCGTCGCCAGCTGGAGGCGGCGGATGGCATCCTGCGCCGTCGCCTCTTCCGGCAGCGCGAAAAACTCCGTCGTCATGATGCCGCCGGCCGTATCCTTCGGATACTTCAGCAGGTCGGCGACCTCCGTGGAGTCCTCCGTCCGCATCAGCGAGAGAATCTCCGTGGCTCGCTCTTCCGGTAGCACCCCGAGGATGTAGGCCACGTCGTCAGGACCGAGGTCTTTGATCAGCCAGGCAATATCCGAGGGCAGCAGATCCGCCAGCACCTGATTGATGCTGTCGCTGTCGAGCTCGCTCAGCACCTGGCCGCGCTTCGACTCGCCTCGCACCAGTTCGAACACTTCACGTTTTTCTTTGGAGGACGACAGATGCACAATCACTTTGGCCACATCGGCCTGGTGCATCCGGCCCAGCATCTTGGCAAGATTGGTGATTGCACCGCGCCGCAACAGCCGCTGCACCGACAACAAGACGATGTCGGACTTCGTCCGGCCTCGATCGGCAGGATCGCGCAACGCATCACGGAGGAGATCCTTCTCTCCCGGACGAGGGCGCGGATCCACTGGAGTCGGTTCTGTCATACGGTCTGTCGGCTGCATCACAATCCTGCTAGTAGCCTAATTCGGTGAGAGCATGCTCATCTTCCCGCCACGCCTCCCGCACTTTCACCCACAACTGCAGAAACACTTTCATCTCAAAGATCTCTTCCAGTTCCTTCCGCGCCTCGGTCCCGACCTCCTTGAGCCGATCTCCGTGCTTCCCGATCAGGATCGCCTTATGAGACTCTCGCTCGACCAGCACCGTCGCGCTGATGCGGGCCAGCTTCCCCTCCTCCACAAAGGCATCGATCTCCACGGCCACCGAATAGGGCACTTCTTCATAGGTCTGGAGCAAAATCTTCTCGCGAATCATCTCGGCGGCCAAGGTCCGCATGGACTGATCGGTGACCGTGTCTTCCCCATAGCCCGCATCCCCTTCCGGCAAATGGGCCACGGTCACGGACAACAAGCGATCGACATTGTCGCCGGTTTCAGCCGACACCGGCACCACGTCCGTCCAGGCGAAGAGTCGCGCGTAGGTCTCCATCACCGGTAGCAACTTGAGCTTATTGACCAGATCCACCTTGTTCAATACGAGAATAACCGGGCGCGGGCGCTTCCGGATCGCCCCCTTCACATGGTCGATCACCAACAGATCGCCGGGACCTGGCGAACTCGTCGTGTCCATCAACACGTACAGGATATCCGCCTCCTCCAGCGTCTCGACCGTGGTGCGGACCATGCGGCGATTGAGCAGATGTTGCGGCTTGTGCAGCCCCGGCGTATCCAGCAAGGCAATCTGCGCACCCGGCGCATGCACGACCCCCAAAATTCTCGTTCGCGTCGTTTGCGGCTTATCCGAGACGATCGCCACCTTCTGCTTCAACAATTGGTTGAGTAAGGTCGACTTGCCGACGTTCGGTCGGCCAATGATTGCGACTGTGCCAAACTTCATGGTGCAACTACGGACGGGGCCGCTCCTGTGATGGTGAAGGAACCAATTGATACACGGTTTCACCTTTACGGACATAGCCGAGCTGCTCTCGCGCCAACTGTTCGATCTTCGCGGGGTCTCGCTCCAAGCGATCGATCTCCCCCCGCAGCGTGCGGGTCGCCCGCTGCAGCTCTTGAAGATCGAGATCCAGCTGTTGGGCGTGACCGCGCATGGAGAAATACCGCGGCAGACCCATATCGCCAAACACCAGCGCGACCAGCAGCAACAGACAGGCGGCGGCTCCGGCATAATGCGCGCCCGTGACCATGCGGCGCTGCCAGTCGAGCCACTGTCTGCCTCTGTTCTGCTTAATGATCATCGTCGTTCCCGCATCATCTACTATCGCCCCGGCACAGCCTCACGCCCTCGATAGACTGCGCTCGAACCCAGCTCTTCCTCGATCCTGAGCAGCTGATTATACTTGGCCACGCGATCCGTCCTGGACAGCGATCCGGTCTTAATGAGCCCGCTATTGGTCGCGACCGCCACATCCGCAATCGTCGTATCCTCTGTTTCGCCTGATCGATGCGAGATGATCGCGGTGTAGCCAGACCGCTTCGCCAACTCAATCGCCTCCAGCGTTTCCGTCAGGGTGCCGATCTGGTTGAGCTTGATCAGAATGGAATTCGCGATCCCTTCCTTAATTCCTTTAGCAAAGATCTCCACATTGGTCACGAAGATATCGTCTCCGACCAATTGAACCTTCTTGCCCAGCTTCTCCGTCATCAGCTTCCAGCCCTTCCAATCCAACTCGCTCAATCCATCTTCGATGGAGAGAATCGGATAGCGATCCACGAGCTTCGCGTAGTACAGGATCATCTCCTCGGCGGAGCGCTCAGGATTCTTTTCTGCTTCCAGGTAGTACCGGCCCTTCTCATAGAGTTCGCTGGCGGCGCAGTCCAGGGCAAGGGCGATGTCGCGCCCCGGCTTGTAGCCTGCCGCCTCAATCGCCTGCATGATCAGGCCAAGCGCCTCTTCATTCGATTGGAGATCCGGCGCAAATCCGCCTTCGTCGCCGACCGCCGTATTCAACCCCTTTTTCTTCAACAACGCCTTGAGCGTATGGAACACCTCGGTCGCCATCCGGAACGCCTCGCTAAAACTGGACGCCCCCACCGGCATGATCATGAACTCTTGCAGATCCAGCCGGTTGTCGGCATGGGCACCGCCGTTGATGATGTTCATCAGCGGCACCGGCAACACTCGCGCATTCGTCCCGCCAAGGTAGCGATAGAGCGGCTGGCCTGTTTCAGACGCCGCCGCCTTCGCCACGGCCAGGGACACACCCAGAATGGCGTTGGCGCCAAGTCGGCTCTTTGTTTTCGTGCCGTCCAAATCGATCATCGTCTGGTCAATCTCGACTTGATCGAGCGCTTCCATCCCTAATAGCTCCGGGGCAATCAGCTTGCTGATGTTGCCCACGGCCTTCGACACGCCTTTCCCCATCCAGCGCTTCTTGTCGCCATCGCGCAATTCGATCGCTTCCTTCTCGCCGGTCGAAGCCCCGGAGGGCACAGCCGCCCGCCCACAGGCCCCGCTGTCCAGCGTGACCTCCGCCTCGATCGTCGGATTCCCCCGTGAATCCAAAATCTGCCTACCCTTGATCTCTCGAATCGCGCTCATGCCTTCTGCTCCCTCTTATGACTGGTCACTCTCAGGGGTGGGGCTGAGGTGCCTTCGACTGCGCGCGTCCAACGAGGGCCTTCTGAGGCCGCGCGTTGCGCGAGCAGTCGAAGGCACCTCTGCCTCATCCCGCCAACTTCTTCTTTAGTAACTCGTTCACCTTCCCGGGATTTGCCTTGCCACCGGACGACTTCATCACCTGCCCGACCAGGAATCCCAGCACTTGCTGCTTACCCTCTTTGAACTGTGCCACCTGCGACGGATTCTTCGCCAGCACGTCAATAATGATCTGATCGAGTGCCCCTTCGTCGGAGACTTGCACGAGGCCCTTCTCCTGAACGATCTGCTCCGGCGTCTTTCCGCTGCTATAGATTTCCGGAAAAATCTCGCGCGCAACCTTCAAACTGATCGTCCCCTGCTCGACCAACTGCAACAGACTCACCAGCCGTTCCGGAGAAACCGGCGAGACGCTCGTATCGGTTCCTGAATTATTCAACTCCCTGGTGAGTTCGCCCATCACCCAATTGCTTACCGTCTTGGGCTGATTGAACAGTTTCACCGCCGTCTCGAAATAATCGGCCACAGCCTTCGACGCAGTCAACACGCCGGCATCGTACTCGGACAGAGCAAACTCGCGGACGAATCGCTGGAGCCTGGCGGCCGGCAATTCTGTCACCTGTTTGCGGCAGCCCTCGATCCATTCCCTATCGAGCTTGAGCGGCACCAGATCGGGATCGGGGAAGTAGCGATAGTCGTGCGCCTCTTCCTTAGAGCGCATCACCGCCGTCTCGCCGCGATCGAGGTTCCAGAGCCTGGTCTCCTGATTGATCTTCCCGCCCTCGCTCAAGACCTTGGTCTGGCGCTTGATCTCATACTCGATGGCATCTTTGACGAACTTGAACGAATTGATATTTTTCAGTTCGACCTTGGTGCCGAATTCCTTCTGGCCCACCGGACGGAGCGAGAGGTTCGGCTCGCAACGAAAGCTCCCCTCATCCATGTTGCCGTCGCAGACTTCCAGATACATAAGCACATCGCGAAGGCCCTTCAAGTAGGCTACGACTTCATCGGCCGACCGCAAATCAGGCTCCGTCACGATTTCCAGCAGCGGCGTGCCGGCCCGATTCAAATCAACACGGCTCCCATTGGCGCCGGCCACGTGGACGCTCTTCCCCGCATCTTCCTCCAGATGGGCGCGCCGGATACGAACACGCCGGGGCTTGCCGTCAGCCGGGGCAATCTCAATCCAACCATGTTCGCAGATCGGCTCTTCGTATTGCGAAATCTGATAGCCCTTGGGCAGATCCGGATAGAAGTAGTTCTTGCGCGCAAAGAGATTGTTCGCCGCGATGGTGCAATTCAACGCCAAGCCAGCCCGCACCGCCATCTCGACCGCCGCCCGATTGATCACCGGCAACGTGCCGGGAAGTCCCAGGCAGAGTGGGCAAGTCTGGCTATTGGCCGTCAGCCCGAATTGCGTCCCGCATCCGCAAAACAGCTTGGACTTGGTCCGCAGCTGCGCATGCACTTCCACGCCGATGACGACTTCGTACGTCATCATTTAGCTGCGTTCCTCTCCACGCAATCGGTCCCGCTCACGACGCATCGCCTCACGCCCGACGTCGAACGCCTCGCGCAGGACCGCCTTCTTCGAGTCCACAAATTCCTTCCCCTCTTCCACGACCTCTTCCACCGCGTCGCCCGCGCGGCTTGCCAGATCCCGCAAATTGTCTTCTGCGCGACGGGCATAGCCCCGCAACTGCTCACGCGACTCGCGTCCGGTCTGTGGCGCCAGCAACAGGGCCGCCACTGCACCGATTGCCGCACCGCCCAGAAATGCCAACATGACTGTTGCTGCTGAAGAACCTCGATCATCCGCCATTGTGATGCCCTCCTTCTTCGCGAAACCGCTCCTTCATGACTTGGGTTGCGGCTTTGAATCCTGCCACCACGCTCGCCACATTGTTCACGAACGATCCGCTCGTCCCCCTCACGACGTCGTGCACATGCTGAACCGACTCTCCCACTTCCCCGACCGCATGCAAAAGGACGGCAGCATGTTCGACTCCCCCGCGGGCCTGCTCCGTCAGGTCGTTGAGGTTGTGACTCATAGCCCGAAGCTCGCCGATCAACGGCGGCAAATCCTGATTCATGGTGGCGAACAACTGTTCGGACTCCGCCACGGTCTTGCGAATCTGAATCAGCACCGGCACGAGATAGCCCACCAACACCGCAAATGCAACCGCCACCAGCAGCACAGCCATTTCAACAATTGTCATAGAACCTCCGTAAGAGGTGAAACGTGAGACGTAAAACGTAAAACGTGGAAAAACCGGACCACCGCCTCTGTCTCAGCCCTATTTTTCACGTTTCACCTTTTACCTTTCACTACTTCTACCGAATCACCGGCCTCTTCGTCCGCCATTGCGTGCTCTGTTCATAGGCATAGGCCGCCCGCAAGAGCGTGTCCTCTTCGAAGGGACGCCCGATCAGCTGCAACCCGATAGGCAAGCCTGTCTGACTAAAGCCGCAGGGCAGCGAAATCGCCGGCACCCCGGCGAGGTTCACCGAAATGGTGAAAATGTCTGACAAATACATCTGCAGCGGATCCTCGCTCTTCGCGCCGAACTTGAATGCCGGCGTGGGCGTCACAGGCGTCACGATGAGATCGACCTCGTGAAAGGCCGCATCGAAATCCTGGCGGATCAAGGTGCGCACCGCCTGCGCCTTACCATAATAGGCATCGTAATAACCGGCGCTGAGCACATAGGTCCCCAACATGATCCGGCGCTTCACTTCTGGCCCGAACCCTTCCTGCCTAGTCTTCATATAGAGATCGAGCAGGTCCTTGGTCTCTTTGGCGCGGAGCCCGAACTTCACGCCATCGTAGCGGGCCAGATTCGAGCTGGCCTCTGCCGTCGCGATCACGTAGTACGTCGCCACGGCCGCATCCGTCCGGGGCAACTGAATTTCCTTGATCGTCCCTCCAAGCGCTTTCAGCTCCTCGATCGCCGCCCGCACCGCCTGCTCCACGTCTGGGTCCAGCCCCTCAGCAAAGAACTCGGCCGGCACCCCGACCTTCAGCTTCTTGAGATCTTTCTTTTTTAAAGCCTTCATGTAGTCCGGCACCGGGACATCGGCCGAAGTCGAATCCAACGGATCGTGACCGGCAATGGCGCCGAGGAAAAACGCCGCGTCCGTCACATCCTTCGTGATCGGTCCGATTTGATCGAGCGAGGAAGCGAACGCAATCAACCCATATCGGGAGACCCGCCCATAGGTCGGCTTGAGCCCGACTACCCCGCAAAATGCCGCAGGCTGACGGATCGACCCGCCTGTATCGGATCCCAAGGCCGCCGCACATTCGTCCGCCGCCACAGCAGCGGCAGAGCCTCCGCTGGACCCTCCCGGCACACAATGCAGGTTCCAGGGATTGCGGCTCGGCCCAAAGGCAGAGTTCTCGGTCGAGGAGCCCATCGCGAATTCATCAAGGTTGGTCTTCCCGAGAAGCAAATATCCCTGTTCACGCAACTTTCGAATCACGGTCGCATCGTAGGGCGGCACAAAGTTGCCGAGCATCCGGGAGGCGCAGGTCGTGGTCACGCCTTCGGTGCAGATATTATCTTTGATCGCCAGGGGCATGCCCATCATCGGCGCCGTCTTCCGCCAGCCTTTCAGGGACGCATCGAGTGCGCTCGCCTGCGCCGCCACCGAGTCTTTGGCCTGCGTGATGTAGGCCTTCACCTTGGACTCCACCTGACCGATCCGCAGCCCGTAGGCGCGCACGATCTCCGTGGCCGTGACTTCCCCGGCGGTGAATTTCTTATGGAGCTCATAGAGCGTGAGTTTATGAATCGACATCAGCGTTTCGTCTTCCCTGGCACCATCTGGTTCTTCTCATTGACCTGGATGATCTTGGGCGCATGCCGGGTGATTTCTTCTTCCGAATAATACTCGTAACAGAAAATGATGATCTGATCGCGCACCGCGCCCTTCCGCGCCGTCGGCCCATTGAGGATGATTTCGCCCGCGCCGCGCTTGCCCGCCATCGCATAGGTCATGAACCGCTCGCCGTTATTCAGATTGGAACAGACAATCGCCTCATAGGGCAAAATCCCCGCTGCTTCCATCAGATTCTCATCGATCGTGAGGCTGCCTTCATAATCGAGGCAGGACTCCGTGACCGTGGCCCGATGAATTTTCGACCGCAACATTTGCCTGAACATTCAAACCTCGCTTGCTTGCTTAAAGGGGTTGGCGATCTTCAATAATTTTTGGCACTACAAAGAACCCGTCGGCCGACTCCGGCGCATTGGCCACCGCTCGATCGACAGATAGAGACGGCCGCGCCTCATCGGGGCGGAACACATTGGCCTGCCCCAACACCGTGGCCGTCGGCTCAACGCCAGTGGTATCGTACTGTTTCAGCGTTTCCACATGCGTGAGGATCTGGCTCAGCTGCTTGGCAAAGGCCGCCTTCTCACTCTCCGTCAACTCCAGCCGCGCCAGCTTCGCGACCTTCTCCACTTCCTGTTTGGTAATTTCCACGCGTCTCATTCCCCTCTATTCTTCAAGGATCTTCAAACAAGGATGCTCATTCAACCGTCACACTTTTGGCCAAGTTCCGAGGCTGATCCACATCCGCCCCTCGCAACACTGCGACATGATAGGCTAAAAGCTGCAAGGGAATCGTAAACAAAATCGGCGACAACAGGGGATGGGTGTCGGGAATCGTGAAGACCGCATCGGCGATCTTTCCCAGCTCCCGTTCGCCTTCCGCCACCAACGCAATGACCGGCGCATGCCGGGCCTTCACTTCCATCAGATTGCTCACGGTCTTTTCATACAACCGGTCTTTCGGCGCCAACACAACGACTGGCATGTCCTTGTCGATGAGCGCGATCGGGCCATGCTTCATCTCTCCCGCCGCATAACCTTCGGCATGGATATAGGACACTTCTTTCAGCTTCAAGGCTCCTTCGAGCGCGATCGGATAGTTGATGCCGCGCCCGAGGAACAAAAAATTTCGCTTCTTGTGATAGCGCTTGGCAATCGCCACGATCTCCGCCTCCCGACCGAGCACCTGCTCGACCAATACAGGAAGCCGGACAAGGCGATCAAGCCAGGCCTTGCCGTCCGCAACCGCCAGGGTTCCGCGCACGCGGCCTAAATGCAGCGCCAACATGTAGAGCGCCGTGAGTTGCGCGGTGAAGGCCTTGGTCGAGGCGACGCCGATCTCCGGCCCGCAATGGGTATAGAGCACTCCGTCCGATTCGCGGGCCAGAGTGCTGCCCACCACGTTCACGATCGACACGACCCGCGCTCCCTTTTCCTTCGCCTCACGCGCTGCGGCCAGCGTGTCCGCCGTCTCGCCGGACTGCGAGATCGTGATAAAGAGATCGTCTTTCTCGACCAGCGGATCGCGATAACGGAATTCGCTGGCGATATCCACCTGCACCGGCGTACGGACCATCTCCTCCAGCAGATACTTCCCCACCAGCCCCGCGTGCCACGACGTGCCGCAAGCCACGATCCAAATCCGGCCGACTGCGGCAAACTCTTTTGGCGTCAAGCCGATATCTGGCAGATCCGCCTCGCCGGTATCATAGGAATAGCGCCCGCGCATCGTATCGAGGATCGTCTGCGGCTGCTCGTGAATTTCCTTCAGCATGAAATGCGGAAAGCCGCCCTTTTCCGCCGCGGAGGCATCCCAGGTGATCTTCGTCAATTTCCGTTTCACCGGGCGTCCCTCGATGTCAATGAGATGGATATCCGCCGCGGTCACAACCGCCAAATCCCCCTCTTCGAGATACGTCACATCACGGGTATGGGCCAGCATCGCCATGACGTCGGAGGCGACGAAGGAGGCTGTGGCCGTGGTGCCCACGACCAGCGGGCAGCCCGCGCGCGCCGCGATCATCGTCCCCGGTTCCCGCTCCGAAATGACGGCAAGCGCATAACTCCCTCGTACGTCCTTCGTCGCAGCTCGCACTGCCTCAGCCAGCTTCACGCCAGGCTGGAAATATTTGTCGATCAGGTGCGCGACCACTTCCGTATCCGTTTCCGAGTGAAACTTGTACCCCTCGTTCTCCAATTGCTGTTTCAACGGCTGATAGTTTTCGATGATGCCGTTATGCACGAGTACACAACCCTTCGAGCGGTGCGGATGGGCATTTTGCTCCGAGGGCTTCCCGTGCGTCGCCCAACGTGTGTGGCCGATCCCCACGGTGCCGCTCAGCTCTTTTTCCTTAAGCGACTTCTGAAGATTGGCGAGCTTACCGACGCTGCGCCGGACTTCAATCTTCTCGCCCTGCAGCACCGCGACGCCGGCCGAGTCATATCCTCGATACTCCAGCTTGGCCAGGCCACCGATGAGAATCGGCACCGCCTCCTGATCTCCCACATATCCGACGATTCCACACATACGAGCTACCTATTTCCGCTTCTTGGGTTGGCTTGCCGCGGGCTTCTTCGCCGCCTTGGCCGGTACTGCCGTCACCAAGGCTCGGCGGCGCGCCGCCCATCCAGCACGATTCACTTGCACCACCCGCCCGATCGCCAGCGCATGAGCCGGCACATCCTCCGTGACCGTGGTGCCGGCTGCAATGACGGCTCCTTCCCCCACCGTCACCGGCGCGACCAGCTGAATATCGCTCCCGAGAAAAACTCCGTCGCCAATGACCGTCTGAAACTTCCGCGACCCGTCGTAGTTACAGGTGATGGTGCCGGCGCCGACGTTCACCCCTTTCCCGATCTTCGCATCCCCCAGGTAACTCAGATGGTTCGCCTGCGACCCTTCACCCAAGTCAGTCTTCTTCATCTCGACAAAGTTCCCAACCTTCGCCTTCTTCCGCACCACCACGCCTGGCCGCAGATGCACGAAGGGGCCCAATCGCGCGCCGTCCTCGATCTGCGAGCCGGCAAACAGGCAATGGTCCAGAATCTCGACCCCGTTGCCAATAGTACAATCCGTCAGTCGCGTATGGGAACGTAGCAGGCAATCTTCCCCGATGACCGTCGCCCCTTCGAGCGTCACGTTGGGATAGAGCACCGTGTCTTTCCCGATCGTGACGGTCGCGTCGATCCAGGTCGAGGCAGGATCGATCATCGTCACCCCCGCATCCAGCCACCGGTCCCGGATCTGCCATCGCACCACCTGCTCCGCCTCGGCGAGCTGCCGCCTGGTATTGACGCCCAGTCCTTCATCGGGATCGTCGAGCACGACCGCTGCGATACGCCGTCCGGCGCGTTCCGCGAGCCGGACGATATCCGTCAAATAATATTCCCCTTGGGCATTGCTGGGGTCGAGCTTTTCCAGCGCGCTGAAAAGAAACTCCCCGTCGACCACATAGGTGCCCACGTTGATTTCATGGATCGATCGCTCCGTATCATTGGCATCACGATCCTCGACGATGCGAACGACGCTCCGTTCGGCTGAAGGAGCACGGACAACCCGCCCATAGCCGCTCGCGTCGTCCAGCTCCGCGGTCAGAAGAGTCACGGTCGCGCGCTCCGCTTCATGCACGCGCAGGAGTTCACGCACGGTCTCTTCCCGGAGCAGCGGCGTATCGCCGTTCAGAATCAAATAGCTGGAGGGAGCGCCCCGCTTGCCCACCCCGAACACCGGACGGCTCTGCAACACCGCATGGCCCGTGCCCAATTGCTTCCGTTGCTCGACGATCGACACTCGCGCGCCGCTCTTGCCAGACACAGCCCGATCGATCGCCTGGCGAACCAGCTCTGCCTGATGGCCGACCACGACCGCCACAGGCTCTCCGGCGATGCGCAATCCGAGTCCGACCGAATAGAGCACCATCGCCTGGCCCGCCACAGGATGCAGCACCTTCGCCTGCTTTGAATGCATCCGCTTTCCCAAGCCCGCAGCCATCACGACGACCGCCAGGCCGGCAATCCGTCCCTGCCGGTCTGCCCCGGCCGGCTTCTTCACCGTTGTGGCTTCAGTCGCGCGTGAGCGGCTCATCCGATCGGCACTCCCGATTCAGGCTGCTTGACCATGCTCTGCTTCGTCGCGGCCATCACGGCCGAGGACAGGGACGTGGAGGGCGAACAGAGCCCGCCTGAGACGATGAGCTTCATCGCCTCTTCTACGCTCATATCGATAGCGGCAACTTCATGTTCCGGCACCAGGAGGAAATAGCCGGACGTCGGATTCGGCGACGTCGGCACATAGACATGGATCAAAGGCTCCTGCGCGAGATCTTGCATCTCTCCTTTGGTCGCGCCGGTCACGAAGGCGAAACAATAGTTGCCGCTCTTGGGAAACTGAATCAGCACGACGCGGTTATAGGACGGATGGTCGGAAAAGGACAAAATGTCCATCATGGACTTCAAGGTCGAGTAGATCCCCCGCACGAGCGGCACACGGTTCAACCAGTCCTCCCACCACTTCACGATTTGTTTGCCCATGAAGTTCGTGGCAAAAAGCCCGGTCACCAGCACCAACAGAATCAACGAAAGAATCCCCAATCCCGGCACATAATGACTCGGCACCAACCGGACCAGGAGGTCTCCCAAAATCCCATCCACCGCCACGAAAAGGGTCTTCAAAATGAGGACGGTTCCCCACAGGGGGATAATCACCAGCAGGCCTGTCAGAAAGTAGCGTTTTAGCGAGGTTTTCAGCATAAATGAGAGCCGCCGGAAGTAGGCCGTCATCATACAGAGAATGATGACGGCCTCGCAAGCCTTTTCTTGCTATTTTCAACAACTTGGAATACCATCCCGCCCGTTTTCTTCACCGGTGAGAGAACCAGCTCAATGGGCACAAAAAAGCGACAGACTCGCGGTCTCTTCATTACCCTGGAGGGAGTCGAGGGCAGCGGGAAAAGCACCCAGATCAGCCACCTCGCCAAGGTGCTGACCAAGGCAGGCTATCGCGTACTCCAAACGAGAGAACCGGGCGGCACCGCGACAGCCGAAGCAATCCGCCATATTCTCCTCACTGCCTCGTCAAAAGAACCGGTCACACCGCAAGCGGAGGCCCTGCTGATTCTGGCCGCGAGAAGCCAGCACGTCACGCATCTCATCGAACCGGCATTACGGAACGGCACCGTCGTGCTCTGCGACCGGTTTTCCGATTCCACCCTGGCCTACCAAGGATTCGCGCGGGGTCTTGATCTGCAATGGCTTCGGAAAGCCAACGACGTCGCAACAGACGGACTGGCGCCGAACCTCACCCTCGTCCTCGACCTCCCCATTTCAGTGGGCTTGGCCAGGAGGCGAGCCGATCGTGGCCAGCAGAATCGGCTGGACCGGGAGGCAGAACGTTTCCATCGAAAAGTACGCCGGGGGTTTCTGGCTCTCGCGGCAGAAGAACCGGGCCGCATGAAGATCGTGGATGCGAATCGCCCCGCGCAAGAAGTCCGGGACGAGCTCACAGAGATCGTGCTAGGCTGGATAGCGAAACCGCGTCGATCGTCACGCTGCCGGAGCTAACATGCCCTTTCGCGACTGCATCGGCCATCAGCAATCCATTACGCTCTTACAAGCTGCCGTCGCCCATGAGCAATTGGCTCACGCCTACCTGTTCCATGGCGAGGAGGCGATCGGGAAACGATTGACGGCGATTCGTTTCGCGCAAGCGCTCAGCTGCGAACGGCCGCCAGAAACAGAAGGCCTCGACAGTTGCGGCATCTGCCGCTCCTGCCAACAAATCGAAGCCCGCACCCATCCGGACTTTTTCGTCATCGAACCGGATCCGGAACAGGCCACCCAGCAAATCAAGATCGAACAGGTCCGCGAGATCGAGCACCAGATCATGTATCGTCCGCTCATCGGCGAGCGGAAAATCTGCCTGATTAACGACGCAGACCGCATGACGATCGGCGCGGCCAACGCCTTGCTGAAAACATTGGAAGAGCCGCCCGGACACAGTCTCTTCCTCCTGATCTCCAGCCGCCCCGCGGCCCTCCCTGCGACCATCCGGTCGCGCTGTCAGGCCCTACGCTTCACGACCCCGGCCCGCACCCAGGTGGAGGCCGCGCTCATCCTGAAGCGAGAAATCCCCCCGGCAGACGCGCGATTCCTCGCCATCATCAGCGAGGGCCGTATCGGAGAAGCCCTCACGTCCGACGTGAAAGACACGCGCGCGCGCCAGCAAGAACTCGTGGACTTGGTCCGGCCCCAATCCTTGCAATCGATCGGATCCATCCTGTCTTCGGCGGAAGCAATTGCCAAGGCAGACCGGGCCCAGGACATCCTCGCCTGGCTAACTCGTTGGATCCGCGACCTCGTCTTGATCCAGGTCGGAGGAGATCGCGACCAGATACTCAACCTCGACGATCTCAGCACACTGGAAGCCTACGCGCAGCAGGCCGATACCGATGCATTGCTGGGCCTGCTCCGCGAAATCGAACTGACCGAGCAGCGAGCCACGCGCCATCTCAATCTCCAGATGGCCCTGGAAATGATCCTGCTCCGCCTGCGCGACGCGCTCACCCTGTCGTCCGCCCCTCTGCCAGCCTAGGAACCTATCCGGCATTGGCCGTTCTACTGCGTCGGATAATGCACGGGCATCTGCCTTGTTCTCGGCCCCGAAAAACCCTCAACGTATTCCTCGAATACGCCTCCGGTTTTTCGGAACCTGCGGTCGCGCATCTACCCGCGCCTTCTCCGCCTCGTAACGAACAGCAATGCCGGACAGGCTCCTAGCTTTCGCCGTTTATTACCTGCTATCTTTTGTCACGCCCCATGAGTAATCCCAACAGCTTCTACATCACGACGCCGATCTATTACGTGAACGACGTGCCCCATATCGGGCATGCCTATACCACCGTGGCGGCCGACGTCCTGGCCCGCTACTGGCGCTTGCGGGGGCGCGACGTCTTTTTCCTCACAGGGCTCGACGAGCATGGGCAAAAGGTTCAGCAGGCCGCCGCCAAAGCCGGCATCGACCCGCAAGCCCATTGCGACAAGCTCGCGCCCCAGTTTCAGGAACTCTGGAAACGACTGAACATCTCGCACGACGCCTTCATCAGGACGACCGATGCCCCGCACAAGTCAGTCGTCCAGCGATATCTTCAAGAGCTCTTCGATGCGGGCTTGATTTACAAAGCCGATTACACTGGCTGGTACTGCACCTTCGACGAACGGTTCTGGACCGAGAAGGATGTCACAGGCGGCCTCTGCCCCGACTGCAAACGCCCGGTAGAGCAGCTCAGCGAACACAACTACTTTTTCAAGATGGGGCAGTATCAGGAACGCCTGATCGACCACATCAAACAACATCCTGACTTCATCCGCCCAGAATCCCGGCGCAATGAAGTCCTTGGATTTCTGACGACGCAAACCCTCGGCGACCTCTCGATCTCCCGGCCTAAATCAAGACTCTCCTGGGGCATTGAACTCCCCTTCGACAAAGACTGCGTGACCTACGTCTGGTTCGACGCGCTGGTGAACTATGTCTCAGCCTTGGAATATCTCCCGAAGAAGCCCTCCTTCGATCAGTTCTGGCCTGCCTCGGTCCATCTGGTCGGGAAAGATATTCTGACGACCCACGCAGTCTACTGGTCCACGATGCTCATGGCCCTGAACCTGCCGCTGCCGAAAACGATCTTCGCTCACGGCTGGTGGACCGTCGACGGGGAAAAGATGTCGAAGAGCCGCGGCAATGTCGTGGACCCGCACAAGATGATCGAGACCATCGGCGCCGATGCGTTCCGGCATTTCTTGTTTCGGGAAGTCCCGTTCGGACAGGACGGAGACTTTTCGCAATCCACCATGGTCACCATCATCAACAGCGACTTGGCCAACGGGGTCGGCAATCTGTTGAGCCGCACATTGACCATGATCGAGCGGTTCGCCATCGGCACGATTCCCGCGCCTGGCACTCCGGCCCTTCCGGAGCTGGAAGACAGGATCGCCGCAACCGCGACCAGCCTGCCGGAAAAAATCGAGCATGGATTCCGTGCGCTCGCCTTCCGGGAAAATCTCCAGGCCATTTGGGAACTGATCGGCCTCTGCGACGAATACATCGACAAGGCTGCGCCCTGGCAACTGGCCAAGAATCCGGAGAACCACCCGCGCCTCAATACAGTCCTGCATACAGCCTCAAGGGCGCTGCGCTTAATCTCTGTCCTCCTCTATCCCTACATGCCCCAGACGGCCGGGCAGCTAGCCCAGCAACTCGGCCTCTCGTTCGACTTTTCAAAACCGCTACCGCAGACAGCCTACGAATGGGACGCGCCGTTTCCCGAGACAAAGATTTGCAAAGGCCCCGGCCTGTTCCCCCGCATCGAAACAAAACCACAAGGAGCGAAGACCGTGAGCGACGCAACCATTCCCCCGCAACCGACAGCAGCGATCCCCACGCCGGCCATTCCCGCCCCGCAACCAGCAGCCGCTGCTGCTGCGCCAGCCGCGCCGGCCCAGATCACTATCGACGACTTCATGAAGATTCAGCTCAAGACCGCGAAGGTCATCAGCGCGGAGCGGGTGCCGAAGTCGGAAAAGCTCCTCAAACTGCAAGTCAGTCTTGGCGAGGGAGGGGAACAACGGCAGATCGTCGCAGGCATCGGCAAGAAATACGAGCCGGAGGCCCTGATCGGCAAGATGATCATCATTGTCGCGAACCTGAAGCCGGCGAAACTCATGGGCGTCGAATCGCAAGGCATGGTCCTGGCCGCAGGGGACAGCGAAGTGCGCGGTCTTGCCACCATCCTCGAAGAAGTGGACCCAGGCACCAAGGTAAAGTAACCCTGGCGGTGGCCACAGCCAGGCGGCTGCCCCTCCCCTGAAGGCTTGCTGAGACGCAACGGCCGTGCGAAACTATCATCAATGTCTACTCCGGCCTCCTACGAACATCTCCGCTCCCGGCTGACGCTCGCCCTGGCGCTGAACGCCGCGATCATCGTCGCTGAGTTCATCGGCGGATGGATCCTCAACAGCATCGGACTCATGAGCGACGCGGGCCATAACCTCGTCGACCAGGGTTCGCTCTTTCTGGCCCTCTATGCCCATCTCCTCACGGCCAGGCCTGCCACAGAAGCCAGAACGTTCGGCTATCACAGGGCCGGCATCATTGCGGCATTTCTGAATTCGTTTATCCTGTTGCTCACGGCCATTGGCATCACAGTCGTGGGAATCAATCGGCTGCTGCAACCAGTCCCGGTGGACGGAGCCTGGGTCATGGCGATCGCGGCGCTCAGCTTCGCAGCCAATCTCAGCATTGCATTGCTCTTGCAGCATGGAGCCAAGGACGATCTCAATATCCGCAGCGCCTTCTGGCACATGCTGGGCGACGCCTGGGTGTCGCTGGGAGTCGTGATCAGCGGCGCCGCCATCCTCTTCGCCGGATGGACCATTTTCGATCCGCTCATCAGCTTGCTGGTCGTCGTGGCCATTGCCAAAGGAGCCTGGCCGCTATTCAGAGAATCACTGGAGGTCTTGCTGGAATCGACGCCGTCCCATATCAGCGCCACGCATGTGGCAACCACGATCGAAGCTATTCCCGGCGTCAAGAACGTCCACGACCTCCATATCTGGGCCGTGGAACCACGGTTGATCATGCTGACCTGCCATATCCTCGTCGATGGAGACGATTCGGCCATGACCAATGGCCTGCTCCAGACCATCCGAACCAAGGTCAGCGCCGAGTTCGGCATCAAGCACCTGACGATTCAGATGGGCACTGCCTGCTGCCAGCCGAACGAGATCCACTGCGATCTCACCACGCTGGCCAAGCACCACCGGGATGAAGGGCTCGTACACGTGCACCACTGATCGATCTCTTATCGTGCAGCAGCCTATTCGTCTCGTTCACAATTCATACGTGAGACCATGACCACAAGCCCGATTCCTTTTTACATTCTCTGCGGCTCCCTCGGCGCAGGCAAAACCACCCTCCTCATGAGGCTCCTTGAACATTGGAAGAGCCAGGGCAAGCGAGCCGGCGTCTTGATGAACGAAGCAGGCGAGGTCAGCATCGACGGTCCCCGCGCCGGCACCATCGCAGAACAGGTCATGAACCTCGCGGGCGGCTGCGTCTGCTGCGATACGAAAGAAGACCTGTCCTGGGGCATCGCCCAACTGGTGCGGGACTATGAGTCGGATGTCATCATCCTCGAATGTTCCGGCATGGCAGACCCAGCCGAAGTCATCGATGCCGTCACCGATCTCTACACCGCACAGCTCGCACGGCTGGATAAAGTCATCGCCTTGCTGCATCCGATCCCGACCGACCGGGAGAGCATGGCTGGCTTCGTGACGACACAGGCGATTCGCTGCGCTGACGAGTTGATCCTCAATAAAAAAGATCTCTACGTCGCAGGCCATTGGGAGGGATTCAAGGACTCGATCACCAAGCAGAATCCCTATGCCAGGGTCTGGGAAACCAGCCAGGCCAGGGTCGATCCCTTCTCACTGCTCGAACCGATCACCCGCATTGCCCCGCCCCCAGCGATCAATGTGGAATTCGGCGTGCCTCGCTCGCCCGCAACGAACAAGCGAGCCTCCTACCACCCGATTGCCACAACGGTGTTGCTGCCAGGCCCCTTGAACTTTGAGCGATTCCTGCGCTGGATGAAGACCCTGCCCCCTGAGCTTGAACGGGCAAAGGGCTTCTTCCGCTTCGCCAAGGGACCGGAGCTGCAAGAATTTCAATATGCCCCGCCAGGCAATGCGACCATCACGCCGATCACCCTGCTCGACGAACCGAGGCACGCGATCGTCTTGATTGGACGAGGCTACGACCAGGAACGGTGCCAAGCAGAATTATTGAACTGTCTGGAGAAGTAGCAGGCTGAGTGGAAACTCTCTGCGCATGGCAGAGTTTCTTCAGGATGCTCAAAAAGTCCGTCCAGCAAGGCCGCAGGCGAGTCGAAACCGGAGGCGTACCCTCAGGGGTACGTTGAGGATTTCGATGAGCCGAGAACGAAGCTGGCGGGCTTTTTCAGCATCCTGCTAGGAGCGGAAACGGGAGTAGCGCAACAATAACCAAGCCGATCCAGCTCCGAGCAATCCACCGATCATCCAGCCCCCCAGCACATCCGTGACATAGTGAGCCCCGATATAGACACGCGATAGCCCGATCAGTCCGACCAACGGCCAACTCACCCATCCAGATCGCGGATAGAGCACATGAAGAAACGCCGCAGCGGTCGCAGTATTGATCGCGTGGTTCGATGGAAATCCAAACGTCTTGCCGCAGCCTTCAATCTGGTGGATATCAGGAAGTGCCATGCAAGGCCGCGGCCGAGCCACAAGATCCTTGATCCTCGCCCCGAGAAAATCCAACAAGCCGATGGAAGCAGCCAACACTGGAGCTGCCATCACCGCTTCCCGCCAAGACAACCAGATCCAATAACCGGTCATGAGTATGCAAGGAGCCCACAAGAGGCCCGGGTCTGAGAAATTGAGCGCCCATTGGTCCAGCCATGCCGACTGTCCGGCAAAACCGTTGATAGCGCGAAAGAGCGATTCGTCGATGTTCATATCAGCGTTTCTTAGCGAGTGCGAAAATGGATCCGTACGGTGAGCTCCCCATCAATCGGCTCATCACCTTTCAACTGAGGATCGAAGGTCCATTTACTCAGAGCGGCCATGCCTGCGATGGTCAGTTCACGGTGCCTCGCCGGCTCCAAGACCACGACGGTCACAGCCGCACCCTTGGAAACCAACATACGCACCTTCATCCAATCGTCGAGCTCTCGTCCATCCAGCGACGAGGGAATGGCAGGCCAGGGCGTCGCTTTAGGGACAGGACCTACTTGCTGGTCTTTGTTGAGCGGCAGGCCATGGACATGGACCTCGGGCAACTCCAGCACATCTTCATGGTGATCGTCCGCATGAGTAGCCTCGTCACCAGCCACCGCATAGGCAAAGGCAGGCCAGGCCAACACCACTGCAATAGATATCGCGAAAAATAATCTCATCACCGCGCATCCTACCCTATTGATTGCGGATGCTCAAACGGGCCAGCAACAAGGCCGCAAGGAGCCCGGCGACTGAGAACGATGCTGGCGACCTTGTTCGGCATCCGATCAGAAAAACCACTGGCCCCGGAAGAAGAACGACCTCGGCATCCCGGCATGCGACACTCCCAGGCCGATACTGCCCTCACCTTGATTGATGAGATACTTTTGATCCAGCAGATTGATGACGTCAAAGCCCAAGAGAAACTTCTGATTGTCCCAGGGCAAGGGGATGACGTGAGTGAGGGAGAGGTTATAAATCGTATAGGAGGGGCTGTGGGTCGAATTGGTCTTGGCCCCCTCTTCTGCCGCACGCAGCCCGGACGCGTAGAGCATCTGTCCAGAAAGAGTCGTCCGCTCCTTGAACCGATAGGCCACTAGGCTGGAACTCGTGAGCGTCTGCGAGTGATCGCAGAACACTCCGCCGGTGGAGTTGATATCGTTGATCGTCTTTTGATCCAGAAGAACGTGACCCGATTGAAGACCATAGCCCTTACATTGCCCCCAAGCCATGCTCCCCCTCGCAGTCAGATCCTCCCGCAACTGCAGCTTTAGCGCTGCATCGATACCGCGCTGCCAGCCCCGCTCAAAAGCAAAGTAGTTCAAGAGGGGGGTCGTGCCGAACTGGCCCGCGTCAGACAAAAAATGCGAGAGCTTGTAGTAGCCGGTCAATTGCAGGGTCGCCCAGCGTGAAAGAGCATGGTCGCTCCCAGCCTCGAAATAATGAGCCCGCTCGGCCCTGACGATATTGTTCATCGTATTTTCCGGCGCCGCCTTCGTGCCGGCCGTATTGAGCTTCGCAAAGGAAATCGCTTCGAGATTCGGCGGCGTAAACTGCCGTCCGTAGAAGACGTGAAACACATTGGACTGATCGGCCTTGTACGCCACCCCAACCCGTGGGCTGAGCTGCCCCTCATGGCGCTGATACTGCACTGCGTCGCCCCTCACGCCGAGGTTGAACGTCCAACGATCGTTCGGACTCCACTGATCCTGCACCCAGAATTCTTGACGCCAGCCGATCAGACGGTTGTCGGCGTTCCGCTCCAACATCGTTCCCGTCGGATTGCCCACCCCGTCGTCTGCAAAAGTGAACAGTCGCGTCTTGTTCACCGTCTGAGTCCGATCGACCTGAAATCCGGCCTTGACCACATGCTCCTTGGATGGAACATAGGTGTGGTCGAACCGGGCTCCGCTCGAATTGGCGCTCCGATCCTGGCTCCCGGCGGAAAATTGCGCGGTCGGATCTGCCGTATAGGCAAGCAGGTTGAATGGGTCCGTCTTGAACGTGGCCCTCGTCTGGCGAACATAGCCGGAGAGGTTGAAGAAATTACTGCTGTTCACATCGTGCCGCCAGACCATGTGGCCATACTGGTTATTCTCTTGTTGGTTCTCGTCGATGGCCTGGGACGCCACCGGCGTGAATCCCGGCCTGCTCGCCCGGAGCAGCGGCAGCATCTGCCCGCTGGGATCGAGCGCCCGGCCTGGCATGGTCGGAATCTGATACTTCGCGACGGAATTCAAGAACACCCAGGAAAAGTTGTTCGCATTGTCGTGCTGATAGTCGCCGCGCATGAACGTCTGGTTCCGCTCGCTTTGCCCGTGAAAGATCGAATGGCCCAGCGTCGGAGGCTCGATGCCGCGATTCGTCGAGGTATAACTATTCAAGACGTAGAACCGGAACTTCTCGCCGACCGTGCCGCCATATTCGAACGAGGGACTGGCCGTCTGATTCGACCCGCCGAACATTTGCGCCGACCCGAAGCCAGGCTTGGTACCGCTCTTGGTCGTAATGTCCAGCACCGCAGCCGTCTTATTTCCATACTGGGCTTCCATACCGCCCAGAATAATATCCGCCCGTTCCCAGGCCCGCGGCGAGATCACATCGGAGAAGGTAGACGACACGGTATCGGGAATCGGCACCCCGTCGATCCGCAACTGGAGATTGGCATGGTCCTGCCGGATATGGACTTGTTTGAGCGAGCCATAGGAAGCGCTTGGAATCGTGAGCAACACGTCCTGCAACTCCACATTGTTGCCGCGCGGCAATTCTTCGATGTCTTTGCGGCTGACCGCATAGGTCTCACTCGACAGCTTGTCGTGAATCGGAGCCAGGGACGACCGTACTTCGAGGGCGATCTCTCTGGTCTTGGAGAGGGTCAAAACAACGGGACCGGGCGGCTCGGTCCCGATCTTCATCACGACGTATTCGCTTCGATAGCTATCCTGTCTGGCGCTGACGGAATAGGTTCCATCGGCAGGAACGGAAATCCTGAACTCCCCCGCCTCATTCGAGAGGCCGGTCGCGACCAAAGCTCCCTCTTGATCCTTCACCTCGACAAGCACCTGCCCCACTCGGCGGAGGTCCTGACTCTGGACCGATCCGGCAATGAGGGTAGACTCGGCTGCAAGAACCTGCGCATGAGCGAGCAAGCTCCAGCACAGGCAAAAATAGATAGAACGAAATAGGAAACGACAGCAACTAGGTCCCATGAAACCCTCTACCGATCACGCAGTAAAAAAACGCCAGCACCCATCGAGGATGGCCACACGGCAACAATCCCACGTATGGAGCAAGCCGAAGTGACGTGATTAGCCGAGGGGAGGAGCGCGGGAAGGGCCGGGAGTGGAGAGTTCGAAGGAGAGCAGGACTGAGTCAGCCGGAAGCTCTAATAGATTGACGAGTTCGCAGGCGGTCAGGAGAGGAGCCCCGACATCGAGAGAGCCAGCCGTATGGTGTTGCACCCACTGGCAGAGGTCAGTGTCGGAATGTTCGTGCCCATCATGGTCAGCCGCGGCTAACTCATGATGCACATCCTGCGCGGCCGCAAAGGGAGCGATCGTCAGCAGTAAGAGAATCAGGCCCAGGGAGGCCAAGACTCGAAGACTGACAGAGTGAGTAAACCATCGCTTCATACCCAATTGAACTACCATACCCTTGAGAAACCCGTCAAACGGAAGGGCTCCTTCCACCAACGATTTCAGCCACAAAAGGCAGGAGACGCCAGGCAGACAGAGCCCCTCATTCCCGCACATTATTGATGTCCTGCGGCCGCCAGGCCCCCTTCCGAATTACTCAAATCCCTTAGCTATTGAAGGTCTTACGAGCTCCGTCCATAGATTTCGACTGAGAGCTCTGGTATACTTTGCACTCATTATTTCTTTGCAAAAAGGCTGCGCGATGAATCAACCGCTCGATAACCAACATATCCTTGAAATCAAACCGCTGCCCTCGCCGCGGACGATCAAGTCAAAACTGCCGATTACCGACCAAGCCGCCACCCTGGTCATCGAAACCAGAGAGGCCATTCGCCGCATCCTGCACGGGCAAGACCGTGAGCGCCTGCTCGTCATCGTCGGGCCCTGTTCAATCCATGATCCTGAGGCCGCCTATGAGTATGCCGACCGATTGAAACCGGTGACCGATGCGTTGCGCGACCGATTACTGATCGTCATGCGAACCTACTTTGAAAAGCCCCGCACCACGGTTGGCTGGAAGGGCCTCATCAACGATCCACACCTAGACGGCACCTGCGATATTGGAACAGGCCTGGAACTGGCCCGGACGATCCTGCTCAACATCAATAAACGCGGGATCCCCTGCGCAGCGGAAGCCTTGGACCCGGTGTCGCCTCAATATATAGCCGATCTCTGGAGCTGGGTCGCCATCGGCGCCCGCACCACCGAGAGCCAGCCGCACCGGGAAATGGCTAGCGGCCTGTCGATGCCGGTCGGATTCAAGAACGGCACAGGGGGCGATCTTCTCGTAGCCTGGAACGCGATGGTGGCCGCGAAGCAGCCGCATCATTTTCTGGGCATCAATGCCGACGGGCTCACCTCGATCATCAAGACCACGGGCAACCCGGACCGCCATATCGTGCTTCGAGGCGGCGGAGGCAAAACCAATTACGAAGCCGAACATGTGGCCCGCGCGGAAGCGGTCGTGGCAGGCGACGGCATCGCCCGTCCCATCATGATCGACTGTTCGCACGACAATTCGAGCAAGGACCACCGGCGCCAAAGCCTCGTCGCCAGAGATGTCCTCAAACAGTTCCGCGAAGGCCGCCAGTCCATCATGGGCCTGATGCTCGAAAGCAACCTCAATCCCGGCAAACAAACCTGGCAGCAGGGCAAAACACTGGCCCACGGCGTTTCCATCACCGATGCCTGCCTCGGCTGGGAGGAGACCGAATCGCTCCTCAACGAACTGGCCGACACGATCGTGACCAAGCCCGCGTAGCACCACTTCGGTCTTCAGCCGATCCCCCACTAGCAGGTTGCGGAAAAACTCGGTGTGCACGAAACATATGCGAGAATATTTCGTACAGTATTAAAGCCGCAATAACCACAGGATGCTCAAAAAGGCTGTCCAGCAAGGCCGCAGGCGAATCGAAACCGGAGGCGTACCCTCAGGGGTACGTTGAGGATTTCGATGAGCCGAGAACGAAGCTGGCGGCCTTTTTCAGCATCCTGATAAAGACCCGCATGCTCATCGACACCCATACCCATCTGGACGATGCCCGCTACAATGAGGACCGTGAGGCCATGATTGCCCGCGCCAGGGAAGCAGGCGTCGAGGCCTTCGTGACCATCGGCTGCGATCTGGCCACCAGCCAAGCAGCGGCGGCGCTAGCGGCACAACATCCCTTCGTCTATGCCTCCATCGGCGTCCACCCCCATGAAGTGAAACATATCCTCGATGGCTGGTACGACGAGCTCCGCCGTCTGGCGCAGAACAAAAAAGTCGTCGCCTATGGAGAGATCGGCCTCGACTACCACTACAACCACTCATCGCCCCAAGAACAGCGCGAGCGATTCCGCGAGCAGATCCAGCTCGCACGCGAGCTGTGCCTTCCCGTGATCATTCACACGCGAGAGGCCCAAGAGGATACGATTGCGATTCTAAAAGAGGAGCGCGCGACGGAAATCGGCGGGGTATTTCACTGTTTCTCAGGGGATGCCTGGCTGGCGAAAGAAGCGCTGGACCTGGGATTCTATCTCTCCTTCTCCGGCATTCTCACCTTTCAGAGCGCGGCGACGCTCCGGGACATCGCCAAGACCGCTCCGCTGGACCGGCTCCTGATCGAAACCGACTGCCCCTACCTCACGCCCATCCCTCACAGAGGCAAACGAAACGAACCGGCCTACGTGGCCCTCGTCGCGCAGAAGCTGGCGGAGCTTCACGCCGAGACGCCAGGCATGTCGATCGAAACCATCGGCCGCATCACGACCGAGAACGCGAAACGCCTGTTCAAAATCGTTTGAGCTGCCGGCTGCGCTGACGCTGCGCCTTGGGCAGTTTCCGAGGATTTCCACGCTTCTCTGGCCCCCGTTTCGGTCGAAGATCCTCTCCCGTATCCAGTTCTTTATGTAGCAATACGCCGGTCTGGGCCGACGCCCCCTGTAGCTTTCCGGAAAACTCCTGCGCCTTCATCACGAAGGCGCCCTGCGCCCTAGCAAAGTCGACGATCTCCCGATCGGAACTCACCACCGCGCAGTCGGACCCATATTCGGCAGCCAGACGCTGGATCACCTGATCGGCCTTTTCTCCCCGCCGGGAAAAGATCACCTCAAGACCGAGCCGATGTTCACGCCGCTCCGTGCCCCAGCCCTGCTGCCATCCATCGAAGACCACGGTGATGGCATGGGACTTTCTCTGACGGTAGGCAGCCAGATCGCGTAGCAGGGCTTCGCGCGCCTGCTCGGAATGCAGGCTCACCCCGCCGCCGATCCGACTCGTCTGAGCCAGGAGATTGTACCCATCAACGATCAAATGGAGTGCCATGGCCGAAGACCTGTCGAAGAAAGATTCTGGCAAACAAGGATTTGGAAAGTCCGCACAGGTGCCACCACATAAGCATCGTCCCGCAGGATGCTCAAACAGTTCGTCCAGCAAGGCCGCAGCGAGTGAATGCCCGAGGCGTACCCCTGGGGTACGTTGAGGGTCTGAACGATGCGAGAACGAAGCTGGCGGACTGTTTCAGCATCCTGCAAGAGACCCTACTGCTCGTATCGCCCTCTGTCAATCGGCCCCGCAGAGGTTCGTACCTCCAATCCCCTTGACAATGGGGCATACATCTGAGAAAAAACTCTATATCCCATTACAGGCAGTCAACACCCATGCGATCAGCTTTGTGGCGCATCTTCACCATCGCCTTCCTGGTCGGACTCTTCGGCCTCCCAGGTCTTGCCCTCGATCCGTTCCACCTGATCCACGCCGCTGCCGCCACGAATGAGGCGCGGCAGAAATCTCCAGCCAAGCCCAAGAAACCTCATACCTCCCAAATACGGCTCACGCCCCAGGCCCCAGGCCTGGTGACGGTTCAAGATGTCCGAACCGCCAGCTCACCGGGATTGACGAGGCTCGTCCTCGACCTCGACTCGAAAGCCCGTCCAAGCAAACAGCCCATTCTTCAGGCCGAGGGAGTGACGATCACCATTCCCAACACCACATTGAGTCCATCCGCCAAAGCGAAACTTGCATCAGGCGAACGATCCAAGCCCTTCATCATCACCCAGACGTCGGAGCGATCGGTCGACATCTCTCTCCCGACCGGTTCATTTCAGAGTTACAAAATACTCACCTTGGCCAACCCTCCCAGGCTGGTCATCGATGCCGTGCCCCCCAGAGAGTCCCTGGCGACGCTGGTTGCAGAACCCTTGCCTGACCGGACGCCATCACTCACCGCTCCGCCACAGCCGACTCAGCCCCAAACCAAGCCAGTGAAGACCGTCGTGATCGATCCAGGGCATGGAGGGAAAGACCCTGGCGCCTTGGGGCAACGGGGAACGGAAGAGAAAGACATTACGCTGAAGGTAGCGCTGAAGCTGCGCGATCTCCTAAGCAAGCAACCGGGAATCCGCGTCCTCATGACCCGTGAACGGGACGAATTCATCGAGCTGGAGAACCGCGCAAAATTCGCCAATGCACAGGATGCGGATCTCTTCGTCTCGATCCATGTCAATTCCCACACCAAACGCTCCGTCAAGGGCATTGAAATCTACCATTTCGGCGCAGCCAAGGATCAACGGGCGCTCGAAGTCGCGGCCCGCGAAAACGGCACTCCGCTCAGCAACACCGGCGTGGGATGGGAATACCTCGTGGCTGATCTCCTCACGTCGAAGAAAATCGAAGAATCCCTCGAACTGGCCTGGACCGCCAAGGAAGCCATGGTGACGACCCTGAACAGCCACTATACGCTGGTGGACCATGGCGTCAAGACCGCGCCGTTCTATGTGCTCCGCTTCACCAGCATGCCCAGCATCCTGGCTGAAATCGCCTATATCTCGAATGCGTCCGAAGAAGAGATGCTCCGAACCGGGCTCTTCACGACGCGCGTCGCGGAAGCGTTGGAGGAAAGCGTCAAAACGTTCCTCGGCTCAGCCAAGCTGGCCACGCGATGATCGCCGCGCCGTTCCTCCTACGACAGCCATGCCAACCGTAAAGTTAGTCGTCGAGTATGACGGAACCGGCTATGCAGGCTGGCAACGTCAGCCTGACCAACCCACGGTCCAAGCGGCCATCGAACAAGCCATCCACCAGGTCAGCCACGCCACGGTCGCTATCATCGGCGCAGGCCGCACGGACTCCGACGTGCATGCGCTCGGACAAGTCGCCAGCTTTCGCACCGGCTGCGATTGGCCCGCGACCAGCTGGATGCGATCGCTCAATGCCGTGTTGCCGAACGATATTGCCGTGCGCGCCGCTTCCCTCATGGACGACCGCTTTCATGCCCAGCACGACGCGCGAGGCAAGCTCTACACCTATCGAATCCTCCATCGCCAGCCCAAGCCCACCCTCGATCGTGCGTTCGTCTGGCACATCTACCGGCCACTGGACGAAGCGGCCATGCAAGAGGCGGCGGCTTCGCTCATCGGAACGCAGGACTTTTCCTCCTTCGAGGGAAGTCTCACGGACAACACCAATCCCATCTGCCAGCTACAGCGATTTGCCATTCTGCGTCAGGGCGAGGAAATCCGTATTGAAGCCTATGCCGATCGGTTTCTGAAACATATGGTTCGCGCGATGGTGGGAACGGTCGTCGAAGTCGGGTTGGGTAAACGGACGCCCCACAGCCTGACAGAGGTCCTGAAGGCCAAGGACCGGCGAGCAGCAGGAGTAACCGCTCCGCCTCATGGACTCTGTCTCACGCGGGTGGATTATGACTAGCGGGGGATCGTGGTGGCAGGCAGACTCGCAGGATGCTCAAAAAGGCTGTCAGCAAGGCCGCAGGCGAGTCGAAACCGGAGGCGTACCCTCAGGGGTACGGTGAGGATTTCGATGAGCTGAGAACGAAGCTGGCAGCCTTTTTCAGCATCCTGCTAGAACAGGCGGGGGGAATCCTGACTCTCCAGCTTCTTGCGAAGTTCGATCAACTCCTGTTCGAGCGACAAGAGTCTGTCACTAATGGGGTCTGGCAGGTTGATATGGTCCATGGTGGCATCTGGTAGCCGCTCGCCCTGCGTTTTAATCACGCGGGCCGGCACGCCAATCACGGTGGAGTTAGCCGCGACATTCTTCAGCACCACCGAATTGGCGCCGATCTTCACATTATCGCCGATCGTGATTCCGCCCAGAATCTTGGCTCCGGCTCCGACCACGACATGGTTCCCCACCGTCGGATGCCGCTTGCCCCGCTCTTTGCCCGTTCCGCCGAGCGTCACGCCTTGAAAGAGCGTCACAAAGTCCCCGATCTCCGCCGTCTCGCCGATCACGACACCCATGCCATGGTCGATAAAGAATCCCCGGCCGATCTTCGCCGACGGATGGATCTCGATCCCCGTCAGCCAACGGGCGAGCTGAGAAATGAAACGAGGGAGAAACGGAACGCGATGGGCCTTGAGCCAATGGGACACGCGATAGGCCAACATGGCATGGAAGCCGGCATAGGTCAGCACGACTTCAAACCAGCTGGTCGCCGAGGGGTCCCGGTCGAATATTGCACGAAGATCTTCTTGAATGGTTTTGAGAAGCATAAAGGCTACCTTACGCTGCAGAAGCCCGTTCGATCAAACAGACCGCCTGGGCGGCGATCCCTTCCTCCCGACCGATCATGCCAATGCCCTCGCCGCTCTTGACCTTCACATTGACCAGATCCGGATCAACCCCGAGCACTAGCGCCATCTGCTTCTGCATCGCCGTCAAGTAGGAACTGAGCCTGGGGGCTTGCGCGATCACGATGGTGTCCACGTTCACAATGCGATACCCCTTGGCCCGCAGCTTCCCGACCACATCCTCCAGCAGCTTGAGGCTTGAAATATCTTTGAACCGTTGATCGGAGCTGGGATAGTGCCGCCCCAAATCTCCCTCCCCCATCGCACCGAGCAAGGCATCGCAGAGGGCATGGACCAAAGCGTCGGAATCGGAATGGCCCAACAGTCCCTTGCTGTGCGGCACCTCGACCCCGCCAAGAATCAGCTTGCGCCCTGCTCCCAAGGGATGGATATCGTACCCGCAACCAACCCGCATCGTCATAGGCTCTCCTCGTAATTCGCCATGCGCCGTTCGTCAGTGAGAGATGCCAGTTCCACGTGCCTTCACCCTCGATGCCAGAATGGCCTCGCCGATCACCAGATCTTCAGGCCTCGTCACTTTGATATTCTCCCCGCTCCCCTCGACCACCGCCACAGCATGCCCGAGCCATTCCACCAGGAAGGCGTCATCCGTAGCCCGCACCCCTTCGGCATGCGCTTTCCGATGAGCTTCCTCGATCCAATCCCGTCGAAAGGCCTGCGGAGTCTGCGCGAGCCACAAGGGCGTCCGATCGACCGTTCGTTCGATCATCCCATCAGGCCGGACCTGTTTCACCGTATCCCTCATGGGAAGGGCGACGATCGCCGCGCCATGCTTCCTCGCCACTGCCACCACCTCGTCGATCATCCCTTGGGTCAGAAAGGGTCTGACCGCGTCATGGACGAGCACGATCTCTGTGCCTGAGGGAACTTCCGCCAGCGCATGCCGCACCGAATCCTGACGTTCAGCGCCGCCGGCCACCACCTTCGTCACTTTTGTGAATCGATGCTTCGCGACGATCTCACGCTGGCAATAGTCGATGTCCGCGGACGGAACGGCGAGAATGATCTGGTCAACCACCGCTGCGGCTTGCAAGGCCAACAAAGACTGGATGATGAGCGGCTCGCCGCCCAGCGCCAAAAACTGTTTAGGGGTCGAACCGCCCATCCTGAGCCCGCGCCCGGCAGCGGGCACGAGAGCGATCACCTGATTGGCCACTGGCTCCTCTCGCGCGGGATCTTCCACGGTCCTCAGGGCCTGAGCGTGAGATAGAGGGATCGGCCCTGCCGCTTGACCAACAAGAGGACCGCTTGATCTTTGGACAGACCGGACCGCAGCCGTTCATAGGTCTTGAGCGAGGTCACAGCCTTTCGATTCACTTCCAGAATAATGTCGCCTTCCCTCACGCCGATTTCCTCAGCCGTGCTGCCTGGCTTGACCCGCGTCACGACCACACCTCGCTCGGACGACTTGATCCCGTACCGGCTAGCCAACTCCTCCGTGAGCTCATGCACCTCAAGATCGGAGAGGACCCCGGTCGGCGCGATCGACTCCTCGCTCTCCTCTGATCCGGACTGCGTCATCGACTTGGGCTGCTCGACGATCGTCACGTCCAACGTCTTGTGTTTCTTGTCTCTGATCAGTTTGATCGAGACCTTTTTCCCGAGCGGAGTTTGCGCGACGGCGTTGCGCAGATGCGTAGGGGAATCCATCGGCTTGCCGTCGAATTCCACGATCACATCCGCCCGTTCGAATCCCGCCTTCTTTGCCGGGCTGTCATCCATCACATCGCTGACGAGCACGCCCTTCGTTTCTGTAATGCCGAATTGCGCCGCCAACTCAGGCGACAGCTCTTGAATCGATACGCCTAGCCAGCCGCGCACGACTTTTCCTGTTCGAACCAGCTGATCCATAATCGAATGCGCCAGGTTGCTGGGGACGGCAAACCCGATTCCCATATTCCCGCCACTCTGGCTGAAGATGGCCGTATTGATGCCGACCAGCTCCCCGCGAACATTCACCAGGGCTCCGCCTGAATTACCCGGATTGATCGCCGCATCGGTCTGGATGAAGTCTTCATATTCGGCGATCCCCATACTGGCTCGCCCGACCGCGCTGACAATACCCATCGTTACAGTCTGGGTCAGACCAAATGGACTGCCCACCGCCAGCACGAACTCGCCGACTTCCAATTGATCGGAATCGGCCCAGGCGATGGGCGACAGGCCCGTCGCCTCGATCTTGATCACGGCAATATCTGTTTTCGAGTCCGTGCCGATCAGCTTGGCCTTAAACTCGCGCTTATCGGACAGCACGACGCGAATATCGTCTGCCTTGTTCACCACATGATTATTGGTAATGATCAATCCGCTGGGATCCACAATGACCCCGGACCCCTGGCCCTTTTCCTTGCGTTCTTTCGGCATATCGCGCTTGAGTTCGTCTCCGAAAAAGCGCCGAAAGAAGGGATCATCGAAGGGTGAGCCTTGAGGGCCCTCTCCCGCTTTGCCGGTGCGTGTCGCGGCAATGTTGACGACAGCCGGCTTAACCGACTTCGCAATCTCGACGAAGTTCTTCCCGCTTCCTCCGGACATCGGCAACTGTGGCACCGTGGCCACGGGACGAGCGAGGGGGGCAAGAACCGGCTCTGGCCCGGCTGTGCCGTTCGGCAGCCAGCCCATATCGGACGCCACCACAATCCCGATGACGATGCCCACGGCAATCAGCGTGAACGGAACAACCCAAGGCCGACGTGACTTCATAGGTATCAACGATCCTTCATGCTTCATACGACCGATCCACCATTCGTGGCGCGAAACGCCGACGCCTTACTTACTCTCGCCGGAATAGATCCCCATGATGGTGTGGAGAAATTTAATCGCCTCCGGCTTGGGACGCTGGAACGAGTTCCGCCCGATGATGGAACCGAACCCGCCGCCGTCGCGAATCGCGCGCGCTTCCTCGAACACGTTCTGATCTTCGCTCTTGGCGCCGCCGGAGAAAATCACAATGCGCCGTCCGTCGAACGCGCTCTGCACCACGTGCTTGACCCGCTCTGTCAACGTCTTGATCGGCAATTGCGTCGCTTCATAGACCTTCTTCGCCGCGGCCTGCTCCAGATGCGCCGAAGGCAGCTTGACCTTAATGATATGGGCGCCGAGCTGGGCGGCAATCTGAGCCGCATAAGCCACCACATCGATCGCCGTTTCCCCTTCCTTGCTCAAGGCAGAACCACGGGGGTAGGACCAGACAACGACCGCCAATCCGCAGGCCTTGGCGTCTTCTGCAATTTCGCGAAGCTGTTCATACATCGCATTGCAATGGGCGGAGCCTGGATAGATCGTGAACCCCACGGCGACACAGCCCAGACGCAAAGCATCCGAGACGCTCCCCGTGACTGACGGCATGGGATCCTTGTCGTCATGCAAAGAATCGTGGCTGTTGAGCTTCAGGATGAGCGGGATTTGCCCGGCATGCTGCGCGGCTCCTGCTTCCAGAAATCCCAGCGGCGCCGCATAGCCATTACAGCCAGCGTCGATGGCCAACTGAAAATGATAGAGAGGATTATAGCCGCCTGGGTTGACGGCGAAACTCCTGGCCGGGCCATGCTCGAATCCCTGGTCCACCGGGAGAATCACCAGCTTGCCGGTCCCAGCCAACTTGCCATGCCGCAATAGCCTGGCAATATTTGTTTTCGTTCCGGCGTTGTCGTTGCTGTACCAGCTGAGAATGTCCTGTACGCGATCTGCCATGTGTCCCCTCCTCAAACGGCTCTTGTCGTTACGCTTGACCTTGAATATGACGTTCCGCTTCCAGCACGTCGTCCATGCTGCCGATGATCAACGGCACCCGCTGATGAAGCTGCTTGGCCTCCACGTCGAGGATGCGCATCGTGCCGGTACTGGCCCGCCCGCCTGCCTGCTCCACAATCCAGGCCAAGGGATTCGCTTCATACAGCAACCGAAGCTTTCCCTCCGGTTTGTCCAGCTCACCGGGATAGAGATAGATCCCTCCCCCGAGAAGGATCCGATGCACATCCGCGACTAAACAACCGGAGTAGCGCCCACTGTAGGGTCGCCCGGTCGCCTTATCTTTGACTTTCAGATAGTCGAAATACTTCTGCGTTCCGCCAGGCCACTTGTGGTAATTCCCCTCGTTGGCCGCATAGACCTTCCCCCGAGCCGGCATGGTGATCGCTTTGTGGGAGAGGAGATAGTCTCCACTCTCCGGGTCCAGCGTAAACCCATGCACCCCCTGGCCCGTGGTAAAGACCAGCATCGTGCTGGCGCCAAAGAGGAGATAGCCTGCTACGACTTGCTCTGTCCCCTTCCGCACAAGATCACTCTCGCTCAGCACGTCATCAGGCCTCTGTTTTATGACGATGGAAAAGATCGAGCCAAGTGGCATGTTCACATCCGTATTGGACGAGCCGTCCAAGGGATCGAACAGGACCATATAGGATCCCTGCGCCCCGCTACGCGGCAGGATGATCGGCTGCTCCATCTCTTCAGAGGCCAAGGCACAAACCTGCCCATTCTGTTGCAACAGCCTGACAAAGGTCTCATTGGCAATCTCGTCGAGCTTCTTAACCGTTTCGCCCTGAACATTGGTCGTACCGGTCGTGCCGAGCATATCCAGGAGCGCGGCGCGGCGAAGATCATGAGCCAGGTATTTCCCGACAAGGCCGATCTGAGACAGCAACCCCGTGAGGACACTAGCCCCCCCTGGAAATGCTGGCTGGTTAAGGCTGATAAACCGTTCGAGGGTAAGAGCCTGCTGTGCCATGAATCAGTACGGTGATCCTTACTCGTTACAAGACCGCGAAAAATGACCTAACCTGGCGCAAGTATAGCTGTTTTATGTGAGGTGGGCAATGGAACTTCCAGTCCTTCACTTCACAGGAGCCGCCGAGGGCAACCCGCTCACAAGATCCGCCACAATCGACCCGATGATCACCTTCGCCTTCATCCTGACAGGAATGCGTCGGTCATCGTTGGTAAACCATACCCGGATGTTGCCCTGGTTGAGGAAGACACCTTGGAACGGCATGACGACCAACACGCGGGCCGTTTCGACCTTACCCCATAGACTGCTGATGGTCTCGATCTCCTCAACACGTACGTCCAGCTTGTGGTTCTTCTTATCGTGATGCACGTTCATCGTCAGAGAAGAGCCTGGCTGTAACGACAATGCGCTGCGCGCATAATAGAGACAGGAGATGACGTCTTGGGTGCCAGGTGGGATCTGAAACATTTCCGTCGTCCCACCTTTGACCGCCGTGACCGACCCCTCTTTCTGATGGAATGTGTACTCGATGTCTTCTTTCTTCTTCCCTTCTCGCCGCTTGAAGGTCAAGTGCTCCGGAAGCAGCGTAGCGGGATCCAGTATTGACTCTACCCGATTATCTACGGGAAAGAATTTGGTGACCGTGGGACTCGAGTGTGCCGTGGTGACCAGTTTCACCAGCGGCTGATCTCCGTCCGTGCCAGCAGCAGTTACTTCCAGCACCGCTGTGGCGGCTGTGATATTCAGCCAAGAGATCTCGTAGGTGAAACGTTCTCCGACTTGGAAGGGTCTCACTGATGGAGGATCGCCGCTAGGCCCAGTCCATGAGACCGCGTCGCTCATGGCACCCAAGATCAGGCATGCCAGGACGAGCCAGGCAGGAGCCAACACATATCGAAAAAGAAAACTCGCTGGCTGGTGCCGACTAGGAGCCAAGGGTTTGCTTGGCTGCAGTTAATTCGCCTTCGATCACTGCGCGGATCGTGGCCAATCGCTCCGGCGAGGTGGCTTCAAACCGCAACACGAGGGCCGGCTGGGTATTCGAGGCTCGAATTAGGCCCCAGCCCTCGTCGAAAATAGCGCGGACCCCATCAATCGTGACGACATCGCGTAGCACCAACTTGGCAGGACCGAGCGCTTCGCGGGTCTTCAGACAGATTGCCAACCGATCCTGCACATATTTGACCAGCTTGAACTTGATGGAGTCCGACACGTCAACCCTGATCTCAGGAGTAACAGAGGTCTTCGGAAGGTCCGCGACCAAGGCAGAGAGCGGCTGAGTGGTCTTGGCCAAAATCTCCACTAACCGGCATGAGGCGTAAATCGCGTCGTCGTACCCGAAGTACCGATCGGCAAAAAACATATGCCCGGACATTTCGCCGGCCAAGACCGCCTGCTCGCTCTTCATCTTCGCTTTGATCAAGGAATGGCCGGTCTTCCACATGATCGGACGGCCCCCCTGCTTCGCAATATCGTCATAGAGGCTCTGTGACGATTTGACCTCAGAGATGATGGTGCTCCCTGGCATTGCCGCCAGAATATCGCGTGCGTAGACCACCATCAGACGGTCACCCCACAACACATCCCCCTGCTCGTCGATGGTCCCGATGCGATCGGCATCTCCGTCATAGCCGATCCCGACATCGGCCTTGTGCTGTTTGACGGCCTGAATCAGATCGTCGAGATTCTCTAAGACCGTGGGGTCTGGATGATGGTTGGGGAATCGCCCGTCGAGATCGCAATAGAGCCCTGTGACATGACAGCCCAAAAATTCCAAGGCCTCTTTCGCCACCAAGGCCGCCACACCGTTCCCACAGTCGATGACAACATGCAGGCGCTTCGCATTAACGTGGGCAAAGCTTTTCTTGATATAGGCCAGATAGTCGGGAATGATGGGATGTTCCGAGAGCTGCCCGGCGCCAGACACAAAGGAGCCAGCCTCCATCACCACTCGAAGGGCCTGGATCTCCTCTCCATGAATCGTGTCTTTTCCGATGCAGATCTTGAATCCGTTGTACTCTGCCGCATTGTGGCTCCCGGTGATCATGATGCCGCCGTCAACCGGCAGCTGAAACAACGAGAAATACACCAGCGGCGAGGGACAGACTCCAATGTCTATGACGTTCATTCCACCGGCGAGGAGCCCCCGCACGAGAGCCTTGTGAAGCCCAGGCGAACTTAGCCTGCCATCCCGCCCGACTGAAATCGTCTTCACCCCCCGGTCTTTGACATAGGTGCAGTAGGCCAGCCCCACCTGCTCCGCAATCGCATCGGTCAGTTCCTGGCCCACGATACCGCGTAAATCGTATTCGCGAAAAAGTCCCATTCCTAACCCCTGTGATGAGTGATGAGTGAAGCGTGATCAGTCATGCGGTACAGAGAATGTCCCAACCCATCACCCATCACTGATCACTCCTCACGGTTTGATGTTTCGCCCGTAATCATCCTGAAACCGGACAATATCATCTTCCCCAAGATAAGGCCCGTTTTGCACTTCAATGATGTGCAGGGTCTCTTGGCCAGGATTTTCCAACCGGTGCCTGGTTTCGAGAGGAATTTCGGTACTATGCCCCGTCTTGAGATCAAAGACCTCGTCGCCTCTGGTCACCCGCGCCGTCCCAGTGATCACCACCCAATGTTCGCTCCGTCGATGGTGGAGCTGGAGCGAGAGCCGCCCTCCAGGCTTGACCGTCACCCGCTTCACTTTGTAGCCCAGTCCCTCTTCCAGAATCGTATAGGAGCCCCAGGGACGATGCACGGTCAGATGCTCCAGATGCTCCGGCGCTTTCTGCCGTTTAAGAATATCGACCAACTGTTTCACATCTTGCGCGCGGGATTTTGGGCAGACCAATGTGGCATCCGGCGTATCGACCACCACCATATCGGTGAGTCCGATCGTTGCCACGAGCCGACGATCCCCGTAGACAATGGACCGGCGGCTGCCGACATCGACCACCCGACCGACCACGACATTACCTGCCTTATCCTTCGGCGCGACTTCATCCAAACTGCCCCAGCTCCCGACGTCGGACCATTGAAAGGAGACTGGCACGATCGCAGCCTTCTTCGATTGCTCCATCACTCCCGTGTCGATCGAAACCGGCGTGAGCGCCCGATAGGCCTCATCGATGGACTGTCTGGTCGCGCCAGACCCCATCAAGTGGCCGATCCGTTCGATCCCGAGAGAGAGAGCCGGTTGGTGGCGTTTAATCTCATCGAGAATCGCCGCAGCCCGCCACACAAACATGCCGCTATTCCAGTAATAGTCCCCGGCTTTGAGATACTGCGCAGCCTTGGTGGCATTGGGCTTTTCCACGAATCGGCTGACGGGATGGCCCTTGAGCGTGCCCTGTTTCCCCAGCGTCACTTTCCGATTGGGCCTAATGTAGCCATAGCCAGTTTCCGGACGGATCGGCTGGATGCCGAAGGTCACCAGATAATCCTGCTTCGCCAATGTCGCAGCCATTGAGACAGCCGCATCAAAGGCTCGCTGGCCTTTAATAATATGATCGGCCGGCACCACCAGCATAATTGCGGCAGGATCACGACGGACCAGTTCCAAGGCCACCAAGGCAATAGCTGGAGCGGTATTACGCCCTTCAGGCTCCAGCACGAAATTGTCTGACAGCGCGTCTTTCCACTCACCCAGCTGGGCGCGAATGGACTCTGCTTGGGCTGGATTCGTGGAGATCATCACCCGATCGGGCGCTGACGCGCAGACCACGCGGCGCATGGTCTGCTGAATCAACGTTTCATCTCCCATGATCCGCAGCAGCTGCTTGGGGAACAACTGCCGACTCAATGGCCAAAACCTGGTGCCGCTGCCACCGGCCATAATCACGGGGTAGATATGGTTCTCGCGTTTGAGGTTCGGGGTTGGTCGTTTAGAAAAAGCCATAAACTGATCTCTTATTTCTTGCGAGCGCTTTCCTGAACGTGCACCTTAGAATTTCGGACTTTCGACTTTCGACTTTGTACTCCCAGAATCATCTCGCAAATTTCTCGAACCGCCCCCTCCCCGCCCTTCTTCTGACAGACATAGTCGACCACTGCCGCGATCTGGGGCATTCCATCGGCCGGGGCAGCGGAAAACCCCACTTCTTTCAGCGTCTCCAAATCGTTGACATCGTCCCCGATATAGGCGACCTGGCTCAGGGTCAGCCCATGACGTGCCGCCATTTCACAGACGAGGGACAACTTGTCCAGCACCCCTTGGTGCAGCTCAGGAATCGCGAGCTTCTCCGCGCGCCGCGCCACCAGCTTGGTCCGTTCCTGCGTCACGATGGCGGTGATAATGCCAGCCTTCTGCAACAATTTGAGCCCCATGCCATCCCGCGTATTAAACTTCTTCCACTCATCGCCGGACTCGGCATAGTACATCCCGGCATCCGTCAAGACGCCGTCGACATCAGTGGCAAACAAACGAATTCGCTTAAGAGCTTGCTCTAGCGATACTCGCCTCGCGCCTCGCTTGCCTGTGTTACATCGTAAATTTCCCATAACCGGTGTACCAAAATGATTCAGTGAACGTTCAATACCTCCACTTGCACGAACGCACTCACCGAGTGCGTACCCTCTCCAGAAACTGCAGGTCCACCCCCAGCAACAACTCCATTTCAAATGGACGGATCAACTAAGAATCAAACCCCCTGTGATTGCGGCAACCGAGAATCCTCCATAGGGGAACGTGCAACCTCAAAATTCAAAAACCATGCGTTGCTCACCAGTAGCAATCACGCCATTGACCGACTCGCCCCACGGAAGCAGCATCCACCTGGCATCGACATACTTCCACACATAGCCCCAGCCGCACCACACTTCAAGATTACCAGACCAAGTTTTTGGACATGTAGACGTCACGATAATTTCGTCATCCGTCTAAACGCTATTCTCAGAAACGCTAGAGTGGTCGCAGCGAGCGACACTACCAGAATGTCGGTGAACAAAGCGCCTGCATGGCCTTCCAGAACGATGCTACCAAGAGAGTGCCCAACGGCCGCAAAGGCGACACTCAACGGGACGATAGAAAGCATCGTGGTCAGGAAATAATGTCTGAATTTTATAGAGGTTAATCCAAATAAATAGCTTGCAGGGCCAAAGGGGAAAATAGGATTAATGCGTACAAACACGACCATTTTCCAGCCCTTCTTGAGAACCTCACCTCTCAACCAGCTCCAAATCCGATTACTAAACCAGGCATTCAAATAATCAGCCGCAAGGTACCGCGCGGCGAGGAAGGCACCTACTGCACCGGCAGTCGCCCCTAAAACGGTCAGTAGACCTCCCCAATATGGTCCCCAGATCAGCCCTGCACCGAGGTTTAGCGGCAGTGTGGGTATAAAACACATGACTGACAACACATAGATAGCAAGAAACACGATCGGCGCCAAAAAGGGATGCGCCCGAAGAAGCGACATAATGTTTTCCGGAGTCACATAACCATGATGCTGAAGCACATACACCGCTGCAGTGCCCATTACCAGCGCAATACCAAGCGTTACCCGCCAATACTTAATCTCCAGTCCGAACACTTTAGGCCATGACCGAACAATATCGGCCAGAGATTTTCGCTGGTCAAGAGTTGAGTCTATCATTGTGCTATTCGATGCATCGAAACCGATCGTCCCGTTGATTATTTCAGTCAGATGGAGTTCTAAGCGTAGGCGGAATTAGCGCAGGCTGGTGTCAACCAAATCGGCAGCAGCAACCCATTCTATTCGATTAACGTTGGGACACTACTGACTTAGTATTTAAATTCGACACCAACCCGATTGCATTTGGAGCAGATTGGAATAGGTTTACGGCCCTGCTCACGATGAGTTTTCCGCATCTGCACAACGCGAGAACCATTCCAAACGCCGAGCACATCCGTCTCATGCTCCTTGAATGAACCATAACCGTCAGCATTTCCGTAAACCACATAGTCGCAACAGGGCAACAAATCCCCATTCCAATTTACAGTTAGAACCTTCCATAGCCAATCACATGGAATATTCTGCGCAGACGGAAACTGGACAGGCTGTGCATCCTCCTGCCCTTCCATACCGAGAGGATTCCCTGGCCGCACACTAAATAAAAATCCCAAATCGTGCGCAAACGCCTTGAATTGATCAACTTGGTGGGCATTGTGCTTATAGAGAATATAGTCAATGAGTACCAAAAGACGTGCGTTGCGCTCCCTGATCGATTTCAACAGCAACCGCAAGTTTTGCTTTATCTCCTCCACATCTCCAACTCGATGTTGGATTCTGTGAACATCAGTAGTAAAACCGGACACATGCACTTTCAAGAAATCCAAATCATGATCGAGAATCTTGTCAATGTTTTCCTGGTTAAGCAACACTCCATTGCTTGAAATCATAGTTGCCACGTTGCACTCCCTGGCAACTCTCAAGACTTCATCCAACCGTTGGTAAATGAAGGGCTCACCATTCACATAAGGCACAGCCATCAACAGCGTATCCTTGGTTTGCCGCAAGATGGACTCGACTATCTCAAACTTCATCGTCCCCTTAGGAATAATCTGACCTGCATTTCCGGGGTTAAGATCAGGAATCTCCCCTTTTTCCGACCGGCAAAATACACAATTCTCATTGCAGTGATTAGAAAGTTCGAAATTAATCACAATCGGGGTTCGACCGGACCGATCCAATTTAAAACGATACGCCGCATAGCATCTCGCCGTATTAAAAATTTTCCTTATGGTCAGCTTGCCTTTCCGCAGCATCAAAAAAAGCAAGCGGACCTTCAGAAATGAATATTTCGTGAGCATAGGGATACCGTCCCTCGAACCAGCTTAAGGTTAACTAAAACCCTATTTGCTTCTTGATAATATACTTTGGCCTGCTCCGAACTTGATCGTAGATCCTGCCGACATAGATTCCAAGTAGGCCGATCGTGCCCAAAATGACCCCGGAAAGAAACAGGATGGCCGACATGATAGCAGTCCACCCAGGCAAGTTCATGCCCGCAATTTTCATAACAATGATATAGCAAAGCAGAACAAATGAGATCATCGAGACTGTGAGGCCAAAGAACAACGCAAAATACAGAGGCACCGTGGAGAACGACGTAATGCCTCGCAAAAACTCTTTGTATGGATTCAGACTCGTGAACAATCCAAATTTCGACTGGCCGGCGGACCTAGCATCTCTTTCGTATTTGACAACAGCTTGATTAAAACCGACCCACACCGAGAGGCCTCGCAGGTAAGGATCCATCTCACCTAGTTGCAGGATCTCCTCGACGACCCGCCTACTGAGAAGCTTAAAATCACCCGCGTTTTCGAGAAGAGAAATATCCGAGAAAGCGTTGATGGCCTTGTACGCCATCTTCGTGATCCACATTTTCGCGGCGCTTTCTCCATGCCTGTGAGTCCGCACCGTATGCACAATGTCTGCACCATTCTTCCATTCGCGCACCATCTGGGGAATGATTTCAGGAGGATCCTGCAAATCAGAATCCATGTAAATGGCAGCATCTCCTCTGCTGGCAGCAAGACCGGCAATCACGCAAGGAGAGACCCCAAAGCGTCTCGACATATTAATAATCTTGATTCGGCTATTTTCCGCTCGGAGACTTTGCAGAACATCTAGAGAGCGATCCGTAGAATCATCATTCACAAATATGAGTTCGTAGTCCCCGATTGTCTCCACAACGGCCACAACACGGTGCACAAGCTCAGGAAGAACCTCCTCCTCATTTCTGAATGAAAACACTATCGAAATGACAGGCGTATCCATACTTCTCCTCAATTCACAGCGCGCAAAAATATTTGAGTGGTGTCACACGCCAAGTGCACCGGGCAAATGATGCCACAATGACACAGCCAGGTTGAGACGCTTCCTCGGTCAGATGATGAGCCAATGGGGGATGGTGTTCAACTCACGCCAGTCGCAGCCCTTCACTCTATTAAGACCGTAGAAATTGAGCTTAGATAGTCCGAAGACAAATCTTCCTCCAAAACGAAGGGATGATCGACTCGCCTTAATGTTCCATCAAAGTAATTCCACAGCAACAGTTCATTTTGGCTCTCAAGACCCGAATAAACATGGCCGCTTAATCGGCCAACTTGCGTAACCTGACCACCATCATAAACTGTTCTGGTGGCGCTGAAAGTGCCAAACTTATGAGTTATATATTCGACCTTCACCTCATTCAGAACCGAATAGTGGGCACGAAGTGCCGGGCCGAGCGCCCAAGACTCTTCAAAGACCAGAACGGAATTCACTCGGTTAGGCACGATTGCCAGCAAGATTTTCTCACGACCTTCCCGTGCAATCACTTCGGCGGGAAAAGCATGGATCACTTTCTGTTGAAGCGACCAACTGTCTGCCCAATCTTTGGTCTGCTGGATGAAAATAGGAGCAAAAGACAATATTACTATTACCAAAACTAGACGGGCCCTCCTGGGAAATCTCTGCGCCAGAACAAACACAATGAAAATAAAAAGTGCGGAAATTGCGATGGTGGTTTTCGAAGCTATTCCGAACGGACGGATCGAGTAACCAACGGACATATACATGAGCAAGTTCACTAGTGCGCAAAAACCTAGCAACAACAAGGCCGCATGGTGTGGCTCGATACTGCGATTTCGTATCTTCCTCACATTCCGAATCAATAGAGCCACAAAGAAGGCTCCAATCAAGAAAGGGATCAGTGCTTCAATCCAATACATTGGATTCCGCAGGACTCCGAGGACTCTCGTGAAAATGAAATCGGGATTGAAGCTCTTTCTTGTTCCATTCTGAATCAAGCGATTATAAAGAATAAAGGACAACTGAAGGAAAGAAAAGACCACGAGATGGTAGACGAGCCTAGTGCGCTTCAAGGAAAACCTATGCTGATAGATCCAGGACAATCCAAGGAAAAGAATAAACTGAAAGTAGTAGGCCTCAAGAGTCAGACAACTGATCGAATAAAAAATAAACGAAGCTAGAAACCGTTCCTGGAAATACGCAATAAACGCCAGCAGAAACGCCACCACGCACAAGCCTGTAACCATGTGGGCAGGCCAAGCAGTAAATCCAAACGAAAACGGGTTGATGATCCACAGACATGCGATTAGGGCAATAATCTTGCGATCCAGCCTTGCCGTCTGCAGCGCGTTCAGCGTTTGCAGCGCCTTAAAAAACAGGAGGCTCTCGGCAAGGACGACAATAGCGCCATAGAGCTGCCACAGGAATGGATTCACCTTAAACGCACCCAGAAGGACATAGCTGAACACACCAGCGAGAATGCGGTTTGAATAAAGATTAGTGTAATAATCCAGCCACTCAGAAGCTGGATGAAATTTTAGGGGCTCAAACAAGACAGTATAGTCATCACTATAAAAGCCAAAATACAATGGGCGCCATATGTAGCAAAGGCTCCAAAACAAGACGATCAAACTATATGGATGGGAAAACACCATCCTGAATCGCAACCAATTACGTTCTGCCATTAAATAACTCTCGACATCTTGGAACTAAACAGATTTAGCGGAAACACTGCACCCATCGATCTAGAACTAGCAGAAAGCATCACCATATTTTTCCCACCGGAATCACAACCGACCAAGAAATCAGAATTTGCGGAGTGCGCCCGGTCGTCAATAGTGGCAGTCATAAGCAGCCTCATGGCTACCGGCTGCTGAGAGTCGTACTGTTGGGCCACCGCTGGCAAGAGATTCGCACGCCTCGATTGCCGCCGCTAGCGGTTGCAGAAGATCCGAGGTACACAGTGACCTCCCTCCGAGCCTGCGCTGAGCCTCAGAGCTTCAATCGTGCACCAGTCCTTCCTTGAGCGCCCCTCAGCTCTCGCAGTAGCTGTTGGTAGTCTCGCGAGAAATTTGGGGCCAGATCACGTTGTGAATGCGCCCCAGGGTTGAGCACTTGGCGCCAAGAGCCTGGACGAGCGCACACTCACCCCTGATCCGTGGTTATCAGGTCGCCCATCCGGCAGAGTGCCCGTTTCAACGCGCAGCGATCTTCTTTCTCCGTAGTTACTGTTCCCGAACCCCGCTGACAAACCGTTGCAGGGCATCCTGCCAGGAGGGCATGCTGAATCCAAAACCATGGAGGCGCTCCTGAGCAAGGACAGAATAGGCGGGTCGCCTCGCGGGACGTCCCATCTGCTCAGTCGTAATAGGCCGAACCGGGGTTGAGAGGCCCATGAGGCTGACGATGGCCTCGGCGAATTCATGCCAGGTACAGTCGCCGCGATTCGTCACGTGACAGATTCCTCGCAGGTCACTCGCAACGAGATCTTTCAAGGCTAGAGCCAGATCGTCTGCATTGGTCGGGCAGCCTCGCTGATCTCCCACCACCTCAAGGAAGGGCTTCTCACGGGCCAGCCTCATGATGGTCTTCACGAAATTACTCCCCGCATGTCCATAGAGCCAGGCGGTTCGAACCACCAACGTGTTGGGACAGCCCTTCAATGCGGCGAGCTCCCCTTCGCGCTTGGATTGCCCATACGCATTGATAGGATGGGGCTGGTCCTCTTCACGATAGGGAGTTGTCTGAATTCCATCGAACACATAGTCCGTCGATACATAGATTAATCTCGCATTGAGCGTCGCAGCGGCACGGGCCACAAAGGCGGTGCCTTGCGCGTTCACCGCCATCGCGCGATCTGGCTCTCGCTCAGCCCCATCAACATTGGTATAGGCGCCAACATGCAGGATGACCGAGGGACGGGCAGCCACAATCTGGAATTCGCAGTCAGCATGCGTGAGGTCAAACTCCGGCAAGTCTTTGAGAATCAGATCTTCTCCCGAGAAGGCCCGCTGGAGCGCCTGACCCAATTGCCCCTGCGCGCCGGTGATCAGAACCCGCATAAGTGTTCGAGGTTCATAGTGCGATGTTCGAGGTTAACAAGATTTGGAGGTTCCTGGTTGGATATTCGAAGTTGGTCGGCCCAGTGACGCTCTTTATCTTTCAACTTCGAACCTCGAACCTTCTTTGAGCCGCTTCCCATACTGCTGTTCATAGTACTGGCGAAACGCGCCTGACTTGATCGAACGCCACCAATCCTCATGCTCCTGGTACCATTGGATAGTCGATTTCAGTCCCTCTTCGAACGGCACGGCTGGGCTCCACCCCAATTGGCACAACTTACTACAATCCACCGCGTAGCGGCGATCATGCCCCGGTCGATCCTGCACCGATCGAATGAGGTCACGGGGTTTACCAAGATGGCCGACAATCTGTTCGGCCACGGTAATGTTTTCCCGTTCATTGCCTCCGCCGACATTGTAGATCTGCCCCGGCTCACCTCGAAGAAACACATGCTCGATCGCCGCACAATGGTCCTGCACTGCCAGCCAATCGCGGCGCTGACGTCCATCTCCATAGAGCGGAAGGAGCTGGCTGTCGATCGCATTGGTGATAAAAAGGGGGACGAATTTCTCCGGGTACTGATTCGGCCCATAGGTATTGCTGCCACGAGTCACCATCACGGGAAACCGATAAGTTGTCCAGTAGCTGAGGGCCAAGAGGTCTCCACCAGCTTTGCTGGCAGAATAGGGACTGCGAGGGGCCAGGCAATCGTTCTCGGTCGACATCCCAGTCTCGACACTGCCGTAGACTTCGTCTGTGCTGACTTGCAAAAACCGCTGCAGGCCTGCACGACGGGCTTCCTCAAGCAACACGCCAGTCCCCACCACATCGGTCCTGGCAAAGGCCCCCGGATCGAGAATCGACCGATCCACGTGGGTCTCCGCCGCGGCATTGATCACCCCTTCGATCCGATGCTCCCGAATAAGACGTTCGACCAAGGACTGATCGCCAATGTCCCCATGCACAAAGGTATGACGGACATGGGCCTCGATCGCCTTGAGGTTTGTGAGATTGCCGGAGTATTTCAGCGCATCCAGATTCACCACCTCATGACCGCCTTGTACAACCAGGCGACGGACGAGATGTGATCCGATGAATCCGGCTCCGCCGGTTACGAGAATTCGCATCTCAAAACCTTGTTCAGGGTTCGAAGTTCGAGATCCATGGTCACGAGAGTCTTACAATTTATTCGCGCCGGTTTTCGCCACCAGCAAATTGGCCTGATGAAGGGATTCGATCGTCCCGGCGTCAGTCCACCAGCCCTCCAAAATATCCCAGGTCAATGTTCCTTCCGCGATGTAGGCATTATTGACGTCGGTAATTTCAAGTTCGCCACGGCCGGACGGCTTGAGGGTCTTGATGATATCGAATACGTGCGCATCATAAAAATACATGCCCGTGACCGCATAGGAAGATCGGGGGTTCGCCGGTTTCTCCTCGATCTTCACAACCCAATTCCCTTCAAGGATCGGCACCCCGAACCGTTGCGGGTCCTTCACGTCCTTCAATAGAATTTTCGCCCCCTGCTGCTGCTTCCGAAACGCGTCGGCGGCGCGGGCGATGTTGCCTTCGATAATATTGTCACCCAAGATCACACAGATCGATTCACCATCCGCAAAATGCTCGGCCAATCTGAGAGCATCGGCAATCCCGCCTTCACCCTCTTGGTAGGTATAGTTCAGCCGCTTCAGACCGAAGTCTTTCCCGTTACCCAGCAATCTCAGAAAATCTCCCGCGCTGTTGCCGCCCGTGACCAGCATGATTTCATCGATCCCGGCATTGGCCAACGCCTGAATGGGATAGTAAATCATGGGCCGATCGTAGACCGGCAGCAAATGTTTATTGGTGACTTTGGTGAGCGGAAGCAACCTGCTCCCTAATCCACCAGCCAGAACGACGCCTCTCATCCTCTACACACTCCTCCCACACCGGGCTTCCGAACCCTGCCTTGTGACTGCTGAAGATTGTACCAGGGCCACACCCGGGCAGACAGGGAAAATAATTCGGGAAACAAGGCACGCAACAGGCCCAGGGCCCCGACAATTAATGGATGTGCTCAATGCTGCAGGACGATGCCGGAGTATAGGTCGGGACAGCCTCCTTGAGCCGGCGAAGCAGCTCATCGTCATCACCCTGGCTCACCGCAACTTCAAGCTGAACGATCGCCCGATTGAGGCGATCCGATTGCATCGCCGGGGGACTGATGGCGCGTCGGATCTTTGCATGTTGCGTGGGCTCAACCCGTTCCGTCTCTTCAAAAAGTTCTTCGTACAATTTTTCGCCTGGACGTAAGCCGCTGTACACAATCTGAATATCCTGATCAGGCACAAGACCGGACAAGACAATCATATTCCTAGCCAAATCGGCTACTTTAACCTGCTCTCCCATATCCAGCACGAACACCTCGCCGCCCCGTCCCAACAGGCTGGCCTGCAGCACCAATTGCACCGCTTCCGGAATCGTCATGAAGAACCGTTTGATCTCGGGGTGAGTCACCGTAACCGGTCCTCCCCTTCGAATCTGGTCCGCAAATAATGGAACGACACTCCCGTTACTGCCCAGCACGTTTCCAAACCGAACCACCGTAAACTTCGTCTGGCCTCGACGACTCAGGCTCTGCAACAGGTCTTCAGCTACCCGTTTCGTGGCACCCATGACACTTGTCGGATTCACCGCCTTGTCGGTGGAAATGAGCACGAAACGATTGACCCCGTAAGCCAATGCCGCCTCGGCCACAACTTTTGTCCCAAAGATGTTATTGCGAACGGCCTCCTTAGGATTGAGCTCCATCAACGGCACATGCTTATGCGCCGCAGCATGAAAGACAAGCTCAGGGTCCGTCTGCTTCAATACCTCAATCACCCGGTCCTGTACTGTGACATCTCCCACCGCCGGAACGATCCTGACTTTCGGAAATTGCATCCGCAGCTCAAGATCTAACGCATAGAGTCCATTCTCATACCGCTCAAAGAGAATCAACGAAGCCGGTTGGTAGCGAGCGATCTGCCTGCAGAGCTCAGACCCGATCGAGCCCCCGGCGCCGGTCACAAGCACTCGTTTCCCTTCGAGCAACGGATGCAACTCCTGCCGATCCATCTGAATCGGTTCACGTTGCAGGAGATCCTCCAGACTCATCGGCCTGACCTGTCTCAGCGCCTCAGGATTCGCCAGCAGTTGTTTCATGCTCGGCAAGATCTTGATGGGAACCTTGCACCCCTCCGAGGCTGCGAGGATTCGTTGCTTTAGTCCGGTCGAAGCAGAGGGAATCGCCACAATAATCTCATGCGCGACCAGCTCGTGCGCCAGAGCGGGAATATCCCCAATCGCCCCCACGACCGGTACCCCGTGAATTTTCATCTTCCGCTTGACCGGATCGTCGTCCACCAATCCAACAGGTCTATAGTGCCCCCCTCCGTCGCTCAACATATCCCTGACCAGCAACTCACCGGCATGGCCAGCTCCAACCACCAACACCCTTCGAGCCGTAGGACTTACGACCTGAAGCCATTCGCGGAACCAGCGAACGGCCAACCGAATACCAGCAAGGAAAAGCCCGCTAAACACACCTGTAAGAATAATAACCGAACGGGGATAGGAGACCCACCCGAGGAGACCATGTACCACACCGTAAAACACCGCAGAACTGGCGACGGAGGCCCAGAGGATACGGCCCAAATCATGAAGGCCGACATAACGCCAAAGCCCACGCTGAATACCAAATGCGGCAAGACCGACACCATAGATGACCAATACGATAGGCAGGCTCCTGAGGAACAGCCTTGCCTGGTCGGGGGGAATGTCCCCTTCGAATCGAAGCGCAAAGGCCGTCACATTCGCCGCAGCAATCAGTCCGAGCTGTATACAGACCACAAAAGCTGACCTATGCTGAAGCACTAACTGCCCATAGTGATGGACGACACGATGAAACAGTGAAATCACAACTTTTTGCATATGCTTATTCTCAGCCTAATCGCGGGGACTAGCAGTTACGCTTCCACCGACACGCCAGATCTTCTGCCGCAGGAATCCTTCCCTCGCCCATCACAGGAAGGGTAGCTCAAGACGGCCAGCGCTAGAAGCACCCAGAAAAATATGGCCAACGACCCAACCAGCATTTGATCGAACTGCAACCGTAGCATCAACCCTGTAACACTGCCAACGGTCCCCAGGAGCATAGCTTTAGGCATCCACTCATGAGCACGGCGGTACTCCTCAGCAGTCTTCAGCATAACCCGCGCGATGAACCACCCGAAGAGCAGTAGCCCTGGAAGCCCGACATGGAGAGCGAGATAAAGAAAAATATTATGTGTCCCTGCACGCGAGACGCCATACTGACCAATGACAACTTCTTGACCCTGGCCATACAATGAAAGATAGCTGAGGTTTCCATATCCGATCCCAACCAACCAGTGCTTGGCAATCTCGGACAAGGTAAACCCCCAAATTTCAAACCGATGAAACACAGATGAAAACCCTCTATTAGCAGGAAGCGCGTTCACAATGTCTGTACTCACTCCCGCGACAGGTATTGCCCCCTCGTTGGAAACCAGCAGGACCGCGGCAATCACACATACCGTCACAAGCGCGGCAACAATCTTGGCGGAGACCGAACGGATGAACCAGGCAATCACCCATAGCTCTCCAACCAGGGCGACCAACCCTGCGCGCGACTGAGTCGCAAGCAGGCAGACCATCATCATTCCTACCGCAATTACACCGGCACTTTTCACTTCTGGAGGCCCCTCCCCTAATGCCAAAACCAACGCAAAAGGAATGACCATGACGAGAAATGTGGTCAGCCACACTTCAGCAGAAAAAAACGAAACCACGGCTTGAGGATTGTGAAGGTTAAACTGTGAGAGTCCATAGGCCGTGACAACGATAGCGACAATCCCGATCAGCCCCAAGAGTACCTGCCGATAGCGTAGCTCGTTGAAGAAGTAGATGACCGAATAGAAAACCACCATATGCTGAAGCAACTTGCCATACTCCTTCAGACTATAGGACGGAACCACCGCAAAGGGGATCGTGAGTCCAACCCAGACGACAAAAGCCAAGAGGAGCATGTCGTATGGTGTCCGGGAATAGAAAAGTCGCCGATTGGTGACACACCACCCAACCAGCAACCCAAGGAGAAGAATAAACCCGTTTCGCTCAACAATGAGTAATGATTTGAAGGGAAGCACTGCGATATACACCGCCAATACCACGCGGATAATGGTATCAAAATAGGCCACCCGCTCGGATGACGGCATGGCGCTGAAGGAAGTCGGTGTCATCGCAATCCTCTCAAGAACCGACTGGCTGCATCCGTTGCTCCCTGTCCCTCACTGCGAGGACAAGGAAAACAAACAGCATCACCCACCCACAGAGGATAGCGACCCGCCATTCCTCCGCTGCATGCTGATACAGCATTGCGACGCCTCCGCAGAAAGCCATGAGAGCATATTCGGCTAACACAGTCTTGCGATGCCCCCAGCCGCTGAGCACCAGCCGCTGATAATAGTGCGTCCGATGGGCGACCCAGACCTTCTCTCCTTGCCAGACCCGACGGATCAGCGTAACAGTCGCATCCAGAATGAATGGCGAAAACAAGATAAACGGCACCCACACGTCGAACACTCCATCCCGACAACCTAAAACAATCAAGGCGCCGCACAAAAATCCACTCACAACGCTCCCCACATCTCCCATGAAAATCTTGGCTGGGGGAAAATTATACGCAAGAAATCCCGCTGAGGCCGCGGACAAGAGAAGTGCCGAGACCAAAATAAATTCGTGTCCCGCCTTCCAGGCAAAGTACGCCATGAACCCACATCCGAGAGTAGTCATCCCTCCAGCAAATCCGTCCATTCCATCCATAAAGTTGTAGAGATTGGTGAACCATACCAAAAACAGAATGGTGATCGTGGACCCCATCCATCCCAGTTCGATTGCTCCAAAGAATGGGAGCTGAATAACCGGAAAGAGGAGGCCCGCTCCGAGGGCGAGGATGCCAGATACAGCAACCTGACACCCAAGTCGAAGCCATACCGGCACTCCTCCACGGTCATCCATGAAAGACACGAAACCTAACAGCATGGTCAGGCCAAGAATCCAGCTTTCCAGATGACCCCACCCCGGCCACGATAGGCCCTCTCTCATAACCAGAAGTCCAAGAACTCGGGCAGCGATCAAACCAAGAAAAAGGCTCCCGATAATCGCCAGACCTCCCGTCCGCGGAATCGGCACATCATGAAGAGAACGCTCATTGGGGTGGTCCAATAAACACAAGAAAGAGTCAAGGCGCGTCAAGCGCCAGGTTAGCCAGCAAGACAAAGCCCCAACGCCAAAAACAAGCCCCGTAAGCATCATCGTCGACTTGCCTGATAGAAGCGGATCATCTCCGGCACAGCGTCATTGAACCTATACGGAGGGCAATACCCTAGATCTCGCGTGATGGCCGCTGCGCTATACCATGCGGACCCGATCAGTTTCTCTAGCGTTGATGAACTGACCGGAACCGATCGCCTCGTCGCAGCCTGAATAATATCCCCACAGGCTGCCCCCATCTTCAGCATCCAGAGGGGCACCCGCCGCTTCGGGATAGTCTTCCCAAGCCCCATCCGCAGCAAATCATAGATCGCAGAAATCTCGTACGGCTTCTCGTCCGTCACCACATACGCTGGCTGCCCGATTCTTGGCTGTTGGAGCGCCAACATCGTCGCATGCACAAAATTGCCGACATGGAGCATACTTCGGACGTTATTCACGTGAGGCAGAGGGGGAAAGCGACCCTGATCGATTGCAGCGATCATCCGAAAGAGATTGCCCTTCTGAGTGGGCCCATAGACCATCGGCAAACGAAGCGACACGGCGATGAATCCAGCTTTTTCCGCATAGTCCATGACTAACTGTTCAGCGGCCCATTTCGACTGCCCATAGAGAGTTTCTGGAAACGGCGGCTGGGACTCATCCACACAGCCTACCGTCGTCTCGCCGAACACCTTCACCGTGCTTGCAAACACCACACGGGATGCCCCACCCGCAACAGCCCCTTCTAAGACATTCCGTGTTCCCGCGACATTAATGCCGTGGAAATCCAGGGCAGCCGACTGCTTCTCGTCCAGGACATGAGCTTTGCCAGCCAAATGCACCACGCCAGCACAACCAGCTGTTACAGCTCGCATGGCTCGGGCATCGAGCAAGTCACCCACCGCGACTTCGACATCTGCCGGGAACGATACTGTAAGGGATCGCTCCCGCACGAGAGCACGAACAACATATCCCGCGCCATGGAGTTCTTTGACCAGATGCTCTCCGAGAAATCCAGCAGCTCCTGTGACGAGTACGCGTGTCATACATTTCGGAGGGAGGATCGGCCCTCCCAGCTCTGACCTAACAATTCCCGGTAGAAATCTAGCATTTGGCTGGCAACCTTGGGTACGGAATATTCCCGGACCACTATTTCTCGTGCCGCAACACCCATTGCGGCACATTGGGCGGGATGGTCAAGCAAGAACCCAATGGCCTCCGCAAGCGCGGCTGGGTTCTTTACTGGAACTAACAACCCGTTGACGTGATGACGAACGACCTCACGGCACCCTGGCACATCCGCTGCCACGATCGGTTTCCCGCATGCTGCTGCCTCCAGCAAAACCTTGGGAAGCCCTTCCCGATAAGACGGCAACGTGACCACTGTCGCCGAAGCCAACACTACGGGCATATCGTCTCGATGTTCCCACCATTCGATAACGCCCTCATGCCCCCACTGCTGCAATTGATGTCGCTCGATTGCCGCAGGGTTATCCTCATCGCATCGCCCGACAAGCACGAAGCGGGCCTGCACTGCCCGCTCCTTCAGCCGACGGGCGGCCTGAACAAATTCGCCCACGCCTTTGTCCCATAACATGCGAGACGCCAGCATAACGACCGGCACTCCCTCTGTCACTTCGCGCGGGCAAAATCGTTCGACGTCGACACCCGATCCAGGAATGATCCGTGAGCGGCTAGACACGACGATCCCCTCTTGGACCAACCGATCGCGATCTTCGCTGTTTTGGAATAATGCGAGCGAACGATGATTGAGGGAAAACGCGGTCTTGAGTCCCCATCGAACACCAAGCTGAAGGCAGACTGACTGGTCAGATCGATCGGTAAACGTATAACCGAGACCGGCAAACGCATTGATAACGGCGGGAACACGCGCGATCCATGCGGCAAAGGAGCCGTACAGAATCGGCTTGAGGGCCACATGGTGGACGATGTCAGGCCGCTCACGCCGATAGAGCCAAACCAGCTGCATAATCGCCCGCAGCTCGCTGAAAGGGTTTCGGCTGCGACGGAGCAAAGTGATGGGCAATAGCCGAAAACCTTCATTCCGAATCTGTTCTCCGTGGCCGGTGACTCGAGTTGCAATTATGACCTCGAACCCCGCATCCCGTGCAGCCCGCGCGAGATCGAGTCGATGGGACCAGAAATACCAATCTTCGGTGATCAGAAAAAGAAGACGAGGACGAGTGCTCATTCACGTTCAACCCAGGCCTGGAACATCAGCACATTCCACAAAAGATATTGCCAGTTCCGCTTGCCGGAAAGATGCTCCGCCCACTTTTCCCGGATCGGGACAGGGTGCAAATAGCCTTCACGGCGGAGTCGCTGCTCATCGAGCAGCTCCTCGGCCCACTCACGCAACGGCCCGCGCAACCAGGAGTCCAATGGCACACCAAACCCCATCTTGGGCCGCTCGATCAACTGCCTGGGCACATACCGGTCGAGGACGCGCCGCAGGAGCCATTTCCCCTCGCCCTCTTGACGGATCTTGAACGAAAGCGGAAGCCGCCAGGCAAACTCCACGACTCGATGATCAAGCAACGGCACGCGCGCTTCCAGACCCACCGCCATGCTAGCCCGATCGACTTTCGTGAGAATATCATCCGGGAGATACGTGATCAGATCGAGATACATCATGCGCATGGTGAAATCCTGAAGAGTCGCCCAATTAGCTCGGTCTGTGACAGGAGTCAACGGCTCCACCCCCTGCACCACAATCTCGGCTGGATCTTTCCAGAGCGAGATCATGCCCAGATACATGGTGTCCGGGTCCGGCAGCGCCAGCAGAGCCGCGAGCTTGTGCAACTTGTCACCGGGCTTCGCCACCACGGGAAGAAACCGTCCAAACTGTTCAAAGAAATTCGCCCAGGCTGCCGGCGACAAGGACGTGATCCCTCCGGCCAAGCCACGCCGGATTGACGGAGGCACCAGGTCCAGGTATCTCCACAATCGCCTTCCCCAGAAATACCGGTTATACCCCGCAAACAATTCGTCGCCGCCATCGCCGGATAAGGCCACCGTCACATGCCTGCGCGCCAGCTCAGAGACTAAAAATGTCGGGATTTGAGATGAGTCGGCAAACGGCTCATCATACATAGCCGGCAACCGTGGAATAACCGCTCGCGCCTGCTCAGGAGACACATACAGTTCCGTATGATCCGTCCCTACATGTTCTGCCACTTTTCTAGCATGAATCGCTTCATTGTATTCCGCCTCATGAAATCCGACCGTAAATGTCCGAATCGGACGATTGCTCTGCGCCTGCATGAGCGCCACGACCAGCGATGAATCGATCCCGCCGGACAGAAACGCACCCAAGGGGACATCCGCGATCATCCGTAACCCCACGGCGTTGCGCAGGAGCCCATCGAGTTGCTCGACCGCCTCCGCGTCTGATCCTTTGAATGGGGAGGCACAGCCTGCCTCAACACGTTCCTTCGCGGACCAATAACGAACCGGCCTCCATGCCGCATGACGGGCATCCGGGTCAGGCGAAAATCCCTCAGCTGCTTCGAGCTCCCTTTCCCCCACGGTCAACACACAACCAGCCGACAACTTGTAAACATGCTTATAGATCGACAGTGGCGCTGGCACATACCCTACTCTCATAAATGAGGCTAGAGCCCCGCGGTCAATCTCTGCGTGGAAGCCCTTGTGCGCTCGGAGCGCCTTCAGCTCTGAACCAAACAAAAACGTCTTTCCGGCCCATCCGAAATACAGCGGTTTGATTCCGATTCTGTCGCGAACAAGCGTCAGAACTCGTTTCTCCCGGTCCCAAAGGGCGAAGGCAAACATCCCCACAAATCGACGCACTGCGCTCTCAATGCCCCACTCCTCGAAGGCGGCGAGCATGACCTCTGTATCCGAATGCCCACGAAACTTCGCACCGGCGATCTCCAGCTCAGACCGCAGCTCAGCAAAATTATAGACCTCGCCATTGTAGGAGAGAACGTAGCGCCCGCTTGAGGACAGCATTGGCTGATGGCCCTCAGGCGACAAATCCAAGATAGAGAGCCGCGCATGACCGAGGCCGACCCCGACTCGTTCATCGCACCAGACGCCGGAGTCGTCAGGGCCTCGATAACGAATCGCTCCGATCATCTCGGACACGAGACGATTCGGCTCTGACTCGCGATAGTTTAAGACCCCGACAACGCCACACATTACGTGAATACCAGAATCACTGATTTCCTATTATTAAGCCCGTAGGGAGGGAGATTCGCCGGCAAGCGTGCCCTCTGAAGTCACACAACTCCACACCCGCTGCCAGTGCATGCGCACCTCGTCGTTCGCAGCCCGAAATGATTGTCGCGACCGCTGGCTCATGCTTCCCGTGACATCCAGAAGGACGTCGCGGCCCAGCGCCAGACTGTGAATCAGGACTCCTCGCACCGCTGTCAGCGCTGACGGAACGTCACTGACCTGCTCCACCAACTGATGGCAATAATTCAAGCGTCCTCGGCCTGATTTCCCAGCAGAAATTCCCTCCATCCGATATCCCAGCAGAATGTCAGGGAGGGCGGCAAAGCAACTGGCACGATAGCTTCGTAGCAGCAGATCCTGATCCTGTCCCTTGGTCAGCTTGTCCCTATAGCGGTGACGAGCAAACCATGATCGCTTGCCCATCCAGGTTGGATGGGCAAGGGGAAAACCCCACCAAGGTCGTCGACAGATATCCTCGTGCTCACTCGCAGTAGGATATACGCCGAGCACCTGGCCATCTTCCTTGAACAGGACGGCCCCATGTCCGAGCAGATCGATGTCTGGGTGCGCCTCAAGGTACCGCACCTGCCGCTCAAGCCGCTCGGGATAGGCCACGTCATCCGCATCCATCCTGGCGATATACTTTCCCCGGGCAAGCTCAATGCACTGATTCAAGCGTGTCGCCAGCCCCTGTTGCCCACCGGCTCCATGCACCACGTGAATTCGAGCGTCGCTGAATCGACTAAGGATCAGGCCTGTCTGATCCGTGGACCCATCATCGACGACGATCAATTCCCAATCTGAAAATGTCTGCCATAGGATGGATCGGAGCGCTGACTCCAGGGTAGAGGCCGCATTGTGGACCGACATCGCGACTGTGACTAGAGGATCGGCCATGATCAACTTTCCCGGTAAAACATCCGCCCAGGCCAGCCAGCAGCAGCATAGGTGTGCGCACCGAAGAGGCGCCAGGACAGCTCAAACACTATTCTGCGTGCGGCACGAGCCCCTCGCTGCTTGCCCCAGAACAAAGACGCACAGACGACAATCAGGGCTCTGAGCAGCTTCAAGGACGGACCGAACCTGTGCCGACGGGCTATTGTTTCAAACTCGGGCCAGTCGATGGCTCGATGAGGCCGCTGAGCGACTTGCTGAGCCAACGCTTCCAGCAGTTCATCGAATCGTCGATCGTAGGTATGGTCCTGGCTGACTCGTTCAAATCCACGACGAGCGATGGTATCCCGACGATCGGAATCAGCCAACAGCGACTTGACGGTACCGACCAATTCGGCGCGGCCTTCGAAGGTAAGAACCTCCTCGCCGAGGCGAAAGTATTTCTCTAGATTTGGTGCCTGCTCGGTCAACAGACATCCTCCATATCCGGGGACTTCAAAAACCCGCGCTTTGATCTGACGATCTTCCGTGCCTCCCGTGCCTTTTCGAGAACCCTCGCTGAAATTCAGACTGACCTGAGAGGCCCGGACAATCTCCGAAATCCGTTGGGCCTCCACCGGCCCAGCAGGCCACCCGTGACCGAAACAAGCCACGTCAATTCCTTCGCGACGCAACACCTCGACCATCGCGGGACGATTCCCATAGGCGGCGCCGACGAAACTCACGGGATACCGGCAGGCAGCAGCGGGGAGCGGCGGAGTTAATGTCTCTACATTCGCCGCCCATTGAGAGAGATAGGGTTTGCCGATGCCATCACGCTGATACCACCCCACCGCGCGAGGATAGGTCGTCACGGTAAAATCCCATTCTGCTCCGATCAACCGTGAGAACATCGGATACTTCCACGAATCATCGGTCGACCAATTAACCAGAAGAGGGCCGCTCTTCCGGATCAGGCGCATCGTCTCGATCCAGACTTCGTACTGCATCAGCACACAGAACACGATATCTGGAGACGTCTCTTCCACCTGCTTCAAGAGGGCGCGGTTCAACCCGGCAAAATCGGCATAGGGCTCACGGGAAAACGACTCAAAAAAACTGACACGATGCCCCAGCCTCCTCAACGCGGGAAGGAAATTCACGTATTCATAGCCCTCACCTCGGGCGGGATCACCATAGGCATGCTCGCCAAATACGCAAAGGATGTTCATGGCGCGGGAGCCGTCGCGGTACGCCGAGCGGTCACATGGTACCCCACCGTAAACCGTCGTTCACGATCGAACCGGTCCAGGAACTTGCAAAGAATTGGGACCGCGAGGCCTAGCAAGGGAAGAAGCGCCATCCATACCGGAAACCAAAACAGTCGTATCGCGAACGGAAGATCCATCTTGAAGGGATTCGTGGTCAGGACAAATCTCAGCGCTTCCTGTCCGAAAAACCGCAATGATCCCTCATTGGGTTCAATGCTGATATCGGTAAACCCCGCTGCCTCCAAAAACCGCTCATACCACCAGGGCGTGTATCCACCATAGTAATGGTAGGGCTCCTGATGAATGCCTGATCCAAGGGGTGCCGTCAGGATGAGCGTCCCACCTGGCTCAAGAATCCGCGCCAGCTCCTTCACGACGGCAATCGGTTCTGGATGGTGCTCCAGCACTTCCGTGCAAAGAACCGCGCCAAAACTCCCATCAGGAACCGGAATTACCGCGAGGTCTGACACATAGTCGAGCTGGCCATATGCACCGTGCCGCAGTTGATCGCCCCGCAACGGAGCCAGATCCTGGGTTCGGTACTCGCAGTGTGCAAACAGATCTCGATAGGGACAGGATCCTGCGCCGACATCAAGCACTTTGGTTCCGACCGGCAGCTGCGCGGCCTGCCCCGCAATCCATCGGTCCCGCCTGACAAGGTTGAATGAAAACAGCTCGCTCTGGACCAGGCGGCTCCTGAGACCGTTACCCACGCGCCCTCACAAACTCGAACAGGCCGCAGCCGTACTCAAGACCGCCCGCGGCCTCAAGGGTAACACCCTCGTTAAACTGTCCAGAATCATCGACGAGAGAAAACGATTGGAGCTGCAGCTCATGAAAGAATGATCTGACCGTACTGGGAGAAAATACCCGGTGCGCATTGAAACAGACCCGCTCCCGTCCGACCGGCACTGAGAGGAACAGCCTCCCGCCTGGCTGCAACACGCGCTGCAGTTCCGCTGCAGCGTGCTGGCTCCCGGCCGGATTCAGTGGGTCACCGTATCGACCAAGCCCTACGTGCTCCATGACATGCAAGCAGGATATCGACGCAATACTGGCGTCACGAAAGGGCAGCCGCACAATGTCTCCGGCAAGAGAATTCAAATTCGACAAGCGCACGCGGAGGGGACGATAGTCGACGAAGACCGTTTTCACACTTGAGCTCAGCACGTTGATCATCATCGCACTGGACCCGACATCGACGTGCAGCGGGGGCATGAGATCCCGCAGCAGGCGCGCAAGCCATGCCGCCTGAAAGAAATAGTGAGGATCGAAAGGGGTCGCCCTTACACGATCAGTCAAACAGGGATACGAATCGCCGAAAGAGATCTTCTGACCTGGCGCAGCATCCTGATAGGCAAACCAGTCGGCGAAGTAGCGAGGTAACGCCCTCACATTCGCAACAATATGCGGGCCGAGAAACGCCCCACCCCACCGAGCCATAACACTTTTACGAAAAAGCCATTTCAACATACCACTGCTGCAATGCGCCCACACTCAATCAACCAGAGCCTCCAGACAAGAGTGGCACCCACCACTCACTCGATCAAACATTGCCGTAGCAGGTGTTCTTGATCATGGTGTACCCCTTGATAAGATCGCTGATGCCCATATCGAGTGAATGGATCGGCTGAAAACCCGTCGCTTCAATCTTGGCATTGGACACAATGTAATTGCGCTGATCCGGATCCTTCCCAACCGGCGCATCGAGGAAGACAAAATCAGGAACCTGCTTTTGGATGCGCTCACACAGCTCCTTCTTCGACACGTTGGCATCGGATAGGCCAACGTTATAGATCTGTCCTTTCATCTTGTCGAAATTCGCGATGGCATGCTGGAAGACTCGCGAAACATCGCGCACATGCACATAGTTGCGCTTGAACGAGCTTTCGAACAGGACGACGAAGCGATCGTAGACGGCACGGTAGGTGAAATCGTTCACGAGCAGATCGATCCGCATGCGCGGCGACATCCCGAACACGGTGGCGAGCCGGAAACTGATGGCGTTCTCGCGCTGCATGAGTTCCTTCTCGATCTCCACTTTTTCCTTCGCATAGAGCGAAATCGGGTTCAAGGGAGACTCTTCCGTACAAAAGTTATTCTTGTCGCCGGTCCCGTAGGCGCTATTGGTGGTTGGCATCAGCACCAGTTGCTGCTTTGACAGCAACTTCAACATGAGGGCAATCGCGTCGTGATTGACTGTCTGGGCGCCCACCGGGTCCTGACTGCACATCGGCGCCCCCACCAGGGCGGCCAACGGAATCACGATATCAGCCTTCTTGATCAAAGGGGCCATCACGCCTTCAATACGGATATCGCCTTTGACGACTGAAAAATTTGGATGATGGCACACATGGTTCAAACTGGACTGCTTGTACATGAAGCTATCCAATACCGTCACCTTATGGCCCAACTGAAGGAGATCCGGAACCATGGTGGAGCCAAGATAGCCGGCACCGCCGGTGACAAGAATGTTGCAACTCATAGAGGTTTCCTTTCCTGCTGATCGAACCGTTATGCAGCGAACATCGCTACTTCAACTCATCCACAAGAGCTAGAGGCCGGAGATAGGTACTCCCCGTTCGCCATCAACTGGTGCCGGGCTTCAATGAATCTTGGGCGGGTATTCGTTAGATGTACAATTGAGGCCACAACCCCTCCGCATTAGACCGCCAACAGGATCGCGGCTCGATGATAATCTTCCGGTACCCCGATATCGATGAACGTACCAGTAAACTCGACACCGAACAGACGCTGGCCGGACGCAAGCGCGACAGGAAAAATGTCATCTTCGAGGGAGGCCTTTTCGCCTGGAGCGAATCGACCTCCACGCAAGGCTCGCGGATGGACCCAGTACACGCCGCCATTGGCCAGGCGAGAACCCTGCGCGTTCCCTGACTTCAACGACGTGATCCGCCCGTCAGGCGACACCTCGATGCCCATATAGCGCCCTCCTTCACTGGTCCGGAAAAGAGAGAGGCACCAGTCTGCGTCATGCGCCAGCGCATAGGCACTCAACACCTTCCAGTCTGCCGCAAAATAGGTATCCCCGTTCAGGAGCAAAAACGGTCTCTCGTGGCCGACTTTCTCAGCGGCGAGCAGGAGCCCTCCGCCAGTCCCTAACGTCCGCTCCTCAATGACATACTCAAGGTCAACGCCTTTGTAACGAGGCCCAAAATATGCTGTGATGGCTTCGTACCTATAGCCGACAGACAGCACAAACCGGCCGATCCCTTGGGCGATCCAATAATCCAGCTGGTATTCAAGGAACGGGCGGCCACCAATCGGCGCCATCGGCTTGGGCAGGTCAGGCACGAGACTGCGAAGTCTTGTACCCAAACCACCAGCGAGAATAATGGCTGTCGTGACTGCCACGTTATGCCGAGTTTAGAATCGCGCAGAGTTGATCGACTTCCACATCTTTCAGATCCGGAAAGTTGCCAATGTAGAAGCCGTAGAAGTGGACATGTTCCGTTTCGGGAAATTTCAGATGGTGCCCGTCCGGCACAATACCTTTCAGATAGGGTTGGCGAATCTGATTACCACCACCGGCGCTGCCTCTCCGGAACTCGACGCCCGACTCCCGCATCTTCTGCATGAGGCGCTGAACCAGATCATCATCCGGATGCTTCAAAATGAGGTTGAAGGCATAGTTGCTGGATCCTTCCAGCTTGAAGTCGGTGCGGTACTTTGACGAATCGATGTGCGTCAGGAAACGAAGCAGGTTTTCCGTCCGGCGCTTGACGATGTGATCCAGGCGCTTGAGCTGGCTGCGCCCCATGATGCCGCCAATTTCGGTATTTCTGGTGTTGTAAGCTGCGTAGGCAAAGATGAAGTCCTGGTTCAGCTCAGGGTTTTCAGTCTGATACGCGGTGCGGAGATCGTTGTCGTTCGACTCTCGTACCATGCCATGGGACCGCAGCATGCGAACCTGCTGGTAGACCTCCGGGTCATTGGTGCAGACCATGCCGCCCTCAATGGTGCTCATGTGGTGGGCATAGTAATACGAAAAATTCGATATCCAGCCCAGGCTACCCAAACGCTTACCCTTGTGGGTCGCGCCATGGGATTCACAGACGTCTTCGATCAGCGGGACATTGCGGCGCGTGAGCTCGGCGATCAGTTCGTCCGTCAGCCCGTTGAACCCTTGCACATGGGTGAGGAATACGGCTCGGGTCTTATCCGTGATCGCCGCAAGAATGTTTGCGGGATCCATCCCCAACGTCCTGGGATCAATATCCGCAAAGACCGGCGTGAATCCATTCTGCAGCACCGATGCGATATCAGAGACCCATGCCAACGGCGGCACGATGACCTCTCCTCCCTCAGGATGACGGATCTTGAGGATGGCCATGGTCAAGAGATTTGCCGATGCACCGGAATTGACGAAGACGCTGTGCTTTACCCCCAACCACGCAGACCATTCGGCTTCAAAGGCCCGCACATTGGCGCCATGTGTCAGGATCGGATCCTCCTGCTTGAGATGCTCGATCACAGCGTCGAGATCCTCGCGAAGAATATTGTTGCGCATCAACGGATATTTCATACATTCCTACCCAGTCAGTGACGTATTGGTCTTATGATACTCGTATTCGCGAATGATGCCGAAGCGATCAGCCCCAAGGGCTCACCATCGCCAGGTACAGTCGGTGCTTATTTCTCGCCGTAATAATCACCGTACTCGACCAGGATCGTGCTGCACCCGTCGTCACGGAGCAGCGCGCGTTCATAGGCCGGAAAAATATCCGAGGGTTCTTCAAGGCGAATCACCTCAATGGTGCTGCACATGGCGCGTAATGCCTCGGTATAGTCCCCCACATGCTGATGCTGCGGGTGCAACGGGCGCTGAGAGCCAATACCCGTGCGAATGATCGCCTTGGTCTTATACCCGTTATTGGACATCACTTGCACTTTGTCCAAATGGTTCACCAGCTGGCTGATGGCGCATAAGAGGAAATTCCATCGCGGGAAGATGCTGACGGGAACGAGCCCGGTCAGAGCCATACCCGTCGTCATCCCCATCTGCATTTCTTCGGCGACAGGAAGTTCGATGAGGCGATCACGAGGCACATCCTTCAGCGTATTGGTCATGGCGGTCCCGGCCGCCGCCACCGCTTGTCCGATAAAGATCGTGCGCGGATCTTGCGCCAGGAATGTCATCGACCGCTTGAGTTCGTCAAAGTATGTCATCACCCTCACCTTAGAACTGGACCCGCACGCCGGCACCGGCATGGGGATATTTGGTTTCATAGCGGTAGTAGCTGACATACTCATCGGCCACTCCTTCAAAACTCAGACGGGGCTGATTCCAGGCTTCCCTCGTGTCGGTGCAGACCGATTTCGCATTGTCTTCGACGATGAAGTGGATGGGCAGACGATGGTTTCGGCTGTATTTGATCGCCTCATGAGCAATCCCTGTCTCAGCCGTCATCTCACCCAAAAAACAATACACTTTGGAGTCCTCGCCTCGTCGCTGAATCGACATGGCCGCCCCGACCGCAATCGGCAACACACCGCCGACAATGGCCGAGGAATAGATACGATGCTCCGGGAAACACAATGAGATCGATCGCCCCGCCACAATCTCCTCGCGAACCAATTCCTTGGGTACGCCCTTTAGCAGACATTGATAGTGCGATCGCCACGAACAAAATACCCAATCCTGAGAACGAATGGTTCGAAAAACGCCGATCATCTGTTCTTCATTGCCGAAATAGAGATGGACAGGTGCGCGAATGTTCCCTGTGTTGAACAAGGCTGCGATCTCTTCCTCAAACGCGATGAGTTCTTCCTTCGTCATCTCACCATCCTTCGCATGCTGCGCTCTATTGCGCAGACGGTTGTCCTGTTAGATTTGATGGGCCACATACCACTGGTAGGTACTCTCTAGACCGGCTGCAAGCCCGACTTTGGGCTTCCACCCGAGAGACTGAATCCGTGCACTATCGAGGAGCTTCCGTGGCGCACCATCGGGCTTCGTCAGGTCCCACTCCAGACGCCCCTGGTATCCCACAACTCCGGCAATCAACTCAGCCAGTTCCTTAATCGACACATCAGCACCAACGCCAATATTGAGGGGGAGCTCGATCGCTGCGTTGCCCTGCGCCAAAAGATGCACGCACGCATCCGCGATATCGTCCGCATGAATGAACTCCCGTCTCGGCGAGCCGCTCCCCCACAGCGTGACGGATTCGGCGCCGCTCACCTTGGCCTGATGAAACCGTGCCATGAGTGCAGACAGGACATGGCCGGATTTCGGATCGAAGTTGTCGTGCGGACCATAGGCACTATTCGGAATGACAGGGATGAATCTGGCGTCATGATCCTGTTTGTTATAGGCCAAACACATATACGTCCCTGCAAGCTTGGAAATGGCATAGGGAAGACTCGTCGGCTCTGGCTTGCCGGACAAGAGGGCATCCTCAGCCATCGGCTGGGGACATTCCCTTGGATACATACAGGAGGAGCCGAAGAGAATCAGCTTTCGCACACCAGCCTTGCGTGCAGCCCTCAGCACATTGAGCTGAATGGCGATATTCTCATCCATGAAATCGGCGGGAAATGTCTGGTTTTCTATGATCCCGCCCACTCGGCCGGCAGCGAGGACCACATATTCCGGATGGACCTCGTCGAAGAATTCAGCAACCCGCCCGCCATCCTGCAGATCCAGCTGATTTCGGCTTCGCGTGACAAGGCCTCGATAGCTGTCACGCTCCAACCGTCGGACAACCGCCGAACCGATGAGACCGGCATGGCCCGCAACATAAATTACCGAGTCGCTCTTCATCGGCATAATCAGGAAAGCCCGTCAGGCTGGTACAAGACCACTCGGCTGCCCGAGTTTTCAAACTCAAACGGCACATGGATGAGATGTTTCAATCGCTCCCGTACTTTCGATTGCAATTCCGGCTTCACGAACAACAACAGGAACCCCCCGCCGCCGGCCCCAAGAATCTTTCCTCCAACAGCACCAGCCCGCATGGCTTCCTCGTACAGGTGATCGATCTCGGGCGTCGAGACCTTGTCGGAAAGATTTCGCTTGCACAGCCAGCTCTGATGAAGCAATCGGCCGACCTCCTCGATAGGCGCTTTCGTATTCTGAAGGATCTGAATCGCCTCATCGACCATCTCTGCCATACGATTCAGCTCATTTCCCCGGTTCTTGAAGTTCTCAATCTTCGATTTGGCTATCTCTGATGCAATTCTCGAGAAGCCCGTAAAGCACAACATCAAATGCGACTGGAACTCATGCAACCGGTCTTTCGTCAAGATGATGGGCGAGACCTGGAATGTATCATTGGTCTTGAAGTCGATTCGATTGAACCCGCCAAAAGCGGCAGTGATCTGATCTTGCGATCCGACATTCTCCTTGATGATGTGCTGCTCCATGTGGATCGCTTGCGCGGCAAGATCGTCTTTCGTGATGTACTTCCCCCGCAAGGCCGACAGCGCATGAATCAGTCCGACCGTAAACGACGAACTGGAACCAAGCCCAGACCGCGCAGGCAAATCGCCATCGTGATGGACTTCGAGCCCCTGATCGTCGCACCCGGCCCAACCGAGAATGGCGCGAACGGCAGGATGCTTGATCTCTTCAACCCGTTGCACATTCTCAATAATCGAATACACGATGCGGTGCTTATGCTCAAAGAAAGGCGGGAGGTATCGGCAGCTAATATGGCAATACTTGTCGATCGAGGTCGCCAGCACGACCCCGCCATGCTCCTGATACCACGCGGGATAGTCTGTGCCGCCGCCGAAAAACGAAATGCGGAACGGGGTCCTGGTGATGATCATCTCAACACCACATCGCCATATTGCCTGTTCATGAAACTGCTCCCTCTCTAATCGCCGAGTAGTTTTCGGCGCAACCGCACTTTAGCCATATCTTCGACATTCGCTCGTTCTTTGTCCCCGAACTTGGTCGCAACTAACTTCAAGTATGCGGGGTTAGAAAAATACTGTTGCCACGCCTCATCTCGAAACTTCAGCACCTCCGCCGCCGTGACATACTTCGTGGGAAGCGGCTCGCTGTCGTAGGATAGAAACGCATAACCACTATAGGTCTCGGGCAACTTCCAGCCCTTCTGCCTGGCCATCTGATACATCGGACTTCCCGGAAGCGCCTGGCAGGGGTACATATTGGCCATTTCCGTATTCAGCTCCAAGGCCAGGTCTAACGTTTCCTGCATCGTCTCTCGCGTATCGTCCGGGAACCCAAAGATGTAGTTACTGATGATGTTCATGCCGCCGGCCCGCACCTTTTCGCACACCGCGCGAATATTGACCTCTTGAAAGGAGCCTTTCGACACCTCCTGCCGCACAGCTTGATTGCCGGCTTCGATCCCGAGCGCCAACCAATTGATGCCGGCCTTCTTGAACAATTCAATATATTCATGACGCACGGTATCGACTCGCGCATAGGCCCACATCCGCAACCGGAGATCCCGTTCGATGATGTCCTGCAAGAGGGGCTCATAATATTTGCGATTCAAGAAAAACATTTCGTCGCTAATGCGAATGGTTTCCACCCCCATCTTCGCAAGTGCCTCCAGCTCGCCCGCAATCAACTTGGAACTCCAGAACCGCATCCCGCGGGACTGCGAGGCATCGACCCCGCTCGCGTTGTCTGCGCGATTCACGATGTTGATCATGCAGAAATCGCACGCGAAGGTGCACCCCAGCGACGTATAGATCGATGCGAAGGGAGTACGCTTGTCATGATCGAACTCAGCATGCCAAAAATGCGCCCGATACAAATCGAGCGGACGAGACCGGTAGGGGAGGAGATCCCAGGCATAGCCTGGCATATCGATATCCATACGGTCTTGCGGCACCACTGACTGCGGCTCGTTCAAGATCGGATGCCGCTCCCCTGATTGGCTGACTGACTTATACCCGACCCCTCGCACAGCCCCTAACCCGGAGCGCAGATCGGTTCGCAGAAGATTCTGGAGAGCGTACACGCCTTCATTCAATAAGACAAAATCCACGAAAGGAAGTTGCAGGACCTCGAGCGGCAAGGCACTGGTATGCGAGCCTGTGAAACAGACAGGGAACTCCGGATGCTGCTGCTTGAGCTCATTCGCAAGGGCACTCGCCCCGATCATTCCCGTCGTCCCGGAGTTCGGATTTTGCCCGTACACCACAAAAACGACCAGCCGAGGATTGGCGCTGTGAATTCGGCTCACCGCATCAGGCAGCGATAACTTCTCCGCATCACAATCCAGAATCGCCACGCCGAAATCCTTCGCGCGACAGGACTGTGCCAGCAACAAGGCCCATGTGGGCGGCTCAATGGCTGAATAGGTCTTCGCCAACCCTTGATAGGCCTGCAAGGATGAATCGGCATTGACAAAGAGAACATCCAGCCTTCGGGAAGGCATGCGCGGTGTGGGCTTCAATATCCTTACCTCTCCTCTGATTTTCTCAGGAAAACTTGCATGCGAATTCTCCACGCATCATGCCGGGCAGCCGATCCAAGACAACGACAGAACAGCGCACTCACAGGAAGCAACCCGGCCCCTCTCAGCTGAATACTCGCTCCTTGATCTTCAACGCGAGCGTATACGGATCGACTCGGAGCAGACGGGAACGGAGCAACCGATGCCGCCATATATCCCTCCTCAGTGAAGAGAGCTCGTGCGGCGCAATGTGCCCTATCACCTGCGAACGGCCATTGCGGAACTGATGAACCGCACTTCCGTTGAGAATATTCTTCCCGTACTCTTTCACAGCCTTGAAGTAGGCGGCCTGTCCAGGCTTCTCAACATTACTTAAACGTTGACTGCGCTGATCATGATGCGTACGGCCGAAATTGGCGACCACTGGAATAAAATATGGGTTATATCCCTGTGTAAAGAACTTATACATGAACCCAAGATGAGGACAGACCCTGAACCAATCACTCGATTGTCCATCGGGGAACCACGGCTTAATCACTTCGCTCCTCACACAATAGTTCCCCTCGGGCAAGGGGAACCCGCTCGCGAGCCAGAACGCGAGAAAGTCCCGTTTTTGCGGAGGAGGATCAGCGAAAAAATCCTGGAAGGAGACATTCAACAGATCCCCCTCTTCGGACATCGTTTGGGCGAATCCCCATACCAACGACACCTCATCATCCTTCTCAAGAATATCGACGCACTTCTTGAACCAATTCAGATCAAGAAACCCATCCGAGACACAGCATTGAATAATGTACCGTCCCCTTGCCATGGCCAAGGCCTTTTGATAGGCCTCCACGACATGATCGTCCCGCTCAGATACCCACCGGAGATGAGGGAACTCCTTGAGGATCTCCACCGTACCATCCGTCGACCCCCCGTCAACGACAATGTGCTCGAAGCTTCGGAACGTCTGCGCCGCCACACTCTCAATCGTTTGCCTCAGAAAACGGCCATGATTGAGCGACGGCGTCACAACCGAGATCATCGGCTGCGCGACTTCCCGCAGATCCTCACCAACCTTACCGTGCATCACAACGGGGAATACAGGGGATGATCACAGCAAGCACTTGCTCACCTCTATCCATCGATAAAACGGCTCTTCGCACTATGGCTGCTCCTTGCCGGCATCGTTTTTTCCGACCGGATCATACCCCGCCGCACGGAGTGCGGTGGATCGTTTCTCAAAATGAATATCTTTCTCACGTGGAGGCCCCTCTCTCAGCTGAAGCAGGACCAGGACCCGGCCAATCAATGCTCGCAAACGAAGCACGGTGATCGTGACCAAAAACGTATAGTAGGCCCGCACCTGCAAGGCGCATTTCACGGGCCAGCTCAGTTGAGACGCATGCACAACCTGAACAATCTTTTGAACGAAGCGCCATTGATGCTGGACGAAAAACCACCACGCGTGAAAAACCGATTTCCCCTTGGGACTGCCACTCGTCAACGAAGGGTCATACCCTCGATACTTGTTGCGGTAGAAGAAAAGAATCTCATCAATCGCGTGGACCTTGATCTGCACCATCAATTTGACAAGGAACAAATTGTCCACATCGGCGATCGTTTCATCGAAGGTGTCGAACGGCAAGGCTACCAGGTACGCTTCGCTCCGGTACAGACCAAAGATCGTCGGGACAACCCGCCGCTGCCCGAGGTAGCGCCACACATTCGCCAAGGGTGAATCGGCGCGCGCATAGAGATGCCGCCTGGACAGCAACCGTTGAGTTCCTCGATTCCCTTCTACATCCACATAACAGGCATTAGGAAATGCCAGCCCCACGTCGGGATATCGCTGGAGATACTTCACTAGAGTACTGAGAAAATTCGGCGCCCAGAGATCATCATCACACGCAATCATGCAGAACTCACCGGCGATGAATGTGGCGAGATGGTTTGCGGCATCGTGCGAAATGCGATTGACAGTATCCATCACGTACCTCACACGCCCATCGCGGCATGCGTACGCCCGGCAAATCTCCGCAGTTCGATCCGTCGACTGATTGTCAAGAATCACAATCTCGAAATTCTGATAGTCCTGCGCCAGCAAGGAATCCAGCGCCAACGGCAGGAAAAGCTCACCGTTGAGAACCGGCACCATAATGGTGACAAGCCCCGGCGTCTTCATAGGCTTCCCCTTGCCGCAGGGCGCACCTCGAGAAGCCATTCTTTCGCCATGACATACTGGAGCAGTGCCATCACCAGGCCTGATATCACCAACGCGACCACGGCCTTGCTCTCGGATAACATGCCGAACCCCACACCCATCACCCGTCCCAGGAGACAGAGCGGAATACCTAAGGCTACCGCATACAGAATCCGTCCGACAGGCCACGCAACCGGCAAGGCACGACGACTGATGGGAACGACTACGGCAAACACGGCCACCCCAGCCGTCAGAAGCGCCAACGCCGTCCCCAACAACGGCTCATAGGGGGCCAGAACGTACACCAGTGTAGGCGCGACGAGCGCGCCAACCACGACCGGCAAGACGCTCACGGTCATATCGACCTTCGCCAAACCTAGCTGGTGCAGTGTGGACGAGATGGCCCGAAAGGTCTCCGTCAAAGCAGGCCATATGAGAATCGGCGTGATCGCCTGGAACTGTTCACCTAAGAGGAGCTTCACCATGAAAGCTGCGTTCCCGACCAAGAACGCGCCAAAGAGAATGACGGCAGGGATATAGGCCGCAGCGTAGGCATTCCATGCCCGCGCCATCCCCGCCCTGTCTTGCCCCTTGAGCGCCCGATACAACGTCGGGCTGTAAAACTCGTTGAATAAGGTTTCAAACGTCTGCATGGGAACGGAGCAAATCATATACCCAGCCGCAAACAACCCAACCGTTGCAATGTCGGCGACCCAGGTGAGAACGAACCGATAACTTTGCGACTGGATCCACCAAAAGATGAATACCATTGCTTGCGGCCACACAAACATGAACACCGTCCACCCATCGAAGGGGAGCACACCTGGCCCATCAGATGAACGCGCAGGAACACTCACTCTGGCATACCGGTCCAAGAGCGCGTAGGAGAGGGAGGAGAGAAGAAATCCGCAAAAGATTCCAAGCAGCCACGTTTCCGGGCTTGCTTCGCCCTTCGAATACCCCACCGCCAAGGCCAGCCCCCCCCATGCCGCAACGTTCCCGAATAGAATGTACAGAAACCGGTGGCCCATCAGATTCAGCCCTGAGGTCCCCAATGAATGGAGTGAAAATCCCAGCGTATAGAGCGCCACCAACCCTCCAACCCAAGCCGCCCCAACACCCGCAACGACCATCAACTGGCTCTGGATCGCCCAGGCAACGAAACCAAGAATCGGCGCGACAGCCAGAACGACGAGAAGGTAAGAGCCAAGCCTTCGACTCAAAGTTCCACCCTCCATCCAATCAAGACAGCCTCGACCGATATACGCCGCTACGGGTGTCAGGATGGCTGAGGTCCCTAAAACCGCAAGACTCATCAGTTGGTTCATGCTACCGACATCGCTCGGAGACAACAGAGTCGTCGCAGTCTTGATCGTGACAAGGCCCGCGAGAACTTGGAGTCCTCGTCCAAGACTGAGAATAAGGAGATCCTGAAATGATGTCATTACGAGTCCATCCTAGCGCAGGACTCCACGCTGGCCTGCAAATGCGTCGGTAATCGGTTGCCGCGCCGGAGGCACAATCTCTTCAGGCAATTGAGCCAGAGTGAAAAACCGTACCTCTTCACTCTCCTGACTACACAGAAGACTCCCGGACAGTACTCGCGCTCCGACGATGACGTCGATCAATTGAACAACATCGCCATTGTCCGGATAGGTCACGATGCGTCCACTAGGGTCTGAATACACGCCGATAAGATGCGTAACCTCCACCGCCAGCCCCGTCTCCTCACGCACCTCCCGTACGGCCGCATCAACGAGCGACTCCCCCGGCTCGACTTTCCCACCGGGCAATCCCCACCACCCGCAATCACGCCGCTTCTCTAACAGAATCGTATCTCCAGAACCACGGATGACCACTCCCACCCCTACTCGCACACCCACTCCATTCACGACGACACTTCCGTACATGGTGAGCACTTCATCCTGAGTCATGAGAAACCTAGCAGAGCGTTAAAACGGAGCGGCCAGGAGCAAAGCCGCAGCAAGCGAGGAGGCGACGCGAAAACGTTGCGGGCTGACGGTCCCAACAACCTGCTAGACCGGAGCAACATCCGCAATATCGATCTCCACTGCAGCCGCCTGCTGAATCAGGCGCACACCCAGCACTAGTCGGTGGCGTTTTTCTTTGCGCAACAGAATTCCACGGACGCCTTGGAGTGGCCCCCGAATCACCTCGACCGTCATACCTTCATGGAGATAGGGATGCGAGTCATAAGGAAGCACGCTGGCCATCAAGGTCCTGAGCGCCACAATCTCCTCGTCCGCGATCGGCTCAGGGTGGTGGCCGACACTGACAATATCAACCACGCCTATGGTCTTGAGCACCGTCAGCTTATGATCCGACGCAAAGCGAACGAAGCAGTATCCGGGAAAAAGCGGAACCTCAATTTCCTTCTTGCGATCTTTCCACTGGCTCAAACGTTTGACCGTTGGCAGTAAGGGCTCGATGCCCTGACTCAGGAGTTGGTCCCGCACGACCTTCTCATACCGAGACCGCGTCCGAAGGGCGTACCAACGAAGATTGTTGGTCTGGTTTGTCTGATTCATTTCGTTGGTTTGAGTTGTTTGGTGCGAAGATATTTGATGAGCCCGGAGATGATTCGCCCCGTTTTGTCGGCCTGCTCGTAGATCAACTCGAATGCGTCTTTGGACAGGTACCCTTGATCTACCGCGATATACAGATGGCTTTGAACTTCCGCAGATGACGACATAGCAATGAACAGAAATTGCACGAACTCCTTGTTTGAGCGGCGCACAAACCCTTCCGCAATATTGGCCATCACCGAACCCGCAGCGCTCTGAATCTGACCACAGAGACGCACATCTCTTTTCCATGCGGAGCTCTGCTCGATGCCTGCGTAGACTTGCCGCGTCAGCCGCCTGGCTTCTTTTCAGCAGTCTAACTCTTCAAAGCGAGTAAGCTTCATGTCAGAATCGACTTCTCTGGTTGACCTTGCTCATTTGGTCTTTCTGGTTTGTTTCGTTTATCTGGTTCATCTAACTGGGGCGGGTTTGAAGATTAACTGCACCGATTCTTCAAACCAGACAAACTAAACAAACCTCCTCCACCAAACAAACCAACTGCGGACACAGCTCCGCCCTTTCACTTACAGATCCACATCGCACGCACCACACAAAATGTCGACCACGCAGAGAAGCGCTCCGCCTTATACGCGCAGCCCGAGACTCAGCACCTTTTCCCGCGGCACGCCCGCCTGTACCAGCTGTTCT